>NZ_JAPYKP010000160.1:0-14249 GCF_037179725.1 Mesorhizobium sp. Cs1321R2N1
GCATGGACTGCCCGGCAGAGCGTTACGTACCCTCAACGCGGCCCTATGCCGGCCTGCCTGATCTCGATTATCCGTTTCACGACAAGGCCGTCACCGTCACCACCTGCGGCCGCATCTGCTATAACAGAAAGAAGATCAATCTCAGCCTCGTCTTCGCCGGCCAGACCGTCGGCATCAAACAGGTCGAGGATCACATCTGGCTGGCCAGCTTCATGGACTACGATTTGGGATATTTCGACGATGAGACATGCAGGCTCGAACCACTCCAAAACCCGTTCGGGCCAAAAGTGTTACCCATGTCTCCGGTATAAACCGTAACCCATGTGTCCGGAACGGACCCCGCAGAAAACTGGCGCACCCGACAGGATTCGAACCTGTGACCTCTGCCTTCGGAGGGCAGCGCTCTATCCAGCTGAGCTACGGGTGCTTTCAGGACGAGGAGTCCGGAAAACGAACCAGCCGGTGAACCGGCAAGTCACGGCTTCTTAGCGGAAGCGGGCGCGGGCTTCAACGGGCAATTGAGGATTGGAGATTTCCCCTCCTAAGGCGAGGACCTTGCCGCGTATGGCGCTCGCCTCTCCGTGTCCGCTTCGCCGAGTCACCTTGCCGGGCGAGCCACGGGTCTCGCCCGTCCCTCGGAACTCCCGCTCCGCGGGGGGGCGAGAAACCCCGAGCCTTTCCGAGGGCGCCGCGGCCCGCTTCTTGCGGTCAATCCGCGCTGTCCCCCCGCTGCCAGCCCCGCTCTTCACCGTCCGCCGCGCGCGCGTCGCACCGGCAAAGTATGACGTTCCCCCCGCCAGCCACCTCCCCTAGTATTTCCAAGGTAAGTCGCGCATAATGGGCCCGGCCTTCCTGCGGGACAGAGTCCCTCGGAACGCCGGGAGGAACCGAGGATGGCCGTTGTGCTCGTACTCGTTCTGATTGTCGTCGGCTCGGTGCTGTTCCATGTGCTGAGCCCTTGGTGGTGGACGCCGATAGCCTCCAACTGGGGCTATATCGACAGCACTCTCGTCATCACATTCTGGATCACCGGGACGGTCTTTTCCGCTGTCGTGCTGTTCATGGCATATTGCGTGTACCGCTTCCGGCACAAGGAAGGGCTAAAGGCGCACTACGAGCCCGAAAGCAGGAAGCTCGAATCCTGGCTGACCGTGGTCACCGCTGTCGGCGTCGCGGCATTGCTGGCGCCTGGGCTGTTCGTGTGGAGCCAGTTCGTCACCGTTCCCAAGGACGCGACCGAGATCGAGGTCGTTGCGCAGCAATGGCAATGGAGCTTCCGCTTGCCTGGCGCGGACGGCAAGCTTGGCACCTCGAACGCCCGGCTCATCGGTTCCGAGAACCCGCTTGGCATCAACCCGCAGGACCCGAACGGTCAGGACGATGTCGTCGTCGTGGCGACCGATCTGCATCTGCCGATCGGCAAGCCGGTCAAGGTGTTGCTGCGCTCGATCGACGTGCTGCACGATTTCTACGTGCCGGAGTTCCGCGCCAAGATGGACATGGTTCCCGGCACGGTCACCTATTTCTGGTTCACCCCCACCAAGACAGGGAGTTTCGAGGTTCTTTGCGCCGAGCTTTGCGGCGTCGGTCACGCCTTCATGCGTGGCGTCGTGAAGGTCGACACCCCAGAGGATTATCTGGCCTGGCTGCAGCAGCAGTCGACCTTTGCCCAGATGTCGGCACCCGCCAAGGTGGGCGTGCTTGCCGCACCGGCGGCGGCACAGGCGAAGGCGGAGTAAGGCATTGATGAAACCGGCCCCTAGGAGGACCGGAAGAGCGGAGAGGTTCAGGGATGGTTGACGTCACGCCTCATGGAGCAGACTTCATTCCGGCCGCGGAAGTGGCGGAGGTGGAACTCTATCACCCGCACAGCTGGTGGACGAGATACGTCTTTTCACAAGACGCCAAGGTCATCGCCATCCAATATGCCGGCACGGCGCTGTCCATCGGGCTCGTCGCGCTGGTGCTGTCCTGGCTGATGCGCCTGAAGCTTGGTTTTCCCGACACTTTCGCGTCCATCTCGCCGGACATGTATTATCAATTCATGACCATGCACGGCATGATCATGGTGATCTACCTCCTGACCGCGCTGTTCCTTGGCGGCTTCGGCAATTACCTCATTCCGTTGATGGTCGGCGCACGCGACATGGTGTTCCCCTATGTCAACATGCTGAGCTACTGGATCTATCTGCTTGCCGTTCTGGTGCTCGTCGGCAGCTTCTTTGCGCCGGGGGGGCCGACAGGCGCCGGTTGGACGCTCTATCCGCCGCAGGCCATTACCTCGGGCACGCCCGGCGGACAGGATTGGGGCATCATCCTGATGCTCGTGTCGCTGATCCTGTTCATCATCGGTTTCACCATGGGCGGCCTCAACTATGTGGTGACCGTGCTTCAGGGTCGCACGCGCGGCATGACGCTGATGCGCCTGCCGCTGACCGTCTGGGGTATTTTCACCGCCACGGTCATGGCGCTGCTGGCCTTCCCGGCGCTCTTCGTCGCCTGCGTCATGATGCTGTTCGACCGCGCGATCGGCTCGAGCTTCTTCATGCCGGCGATCGTGGAAATGGGCGCCAACCCACTGCCGCACGATGGCGGCAGCCCGATCATGTTCCAGCACCTGTTCTGGTTCTTCGGCCATCCTGAAGTCTACATCGTGGCGCTGCCCGCCTTCGGCATCGTCTCCGACCTCATCAGCACGCATGCGCGCAAGAACATCTTCGGCTATCGCATGATGGTGTGGGCGATTGTCAGCATCGGCGCGCTCTCCTTCGTCGTCTGGGCGCACCACATGTATGTCTCGGGCATGCATCCCTATTTCGGCTTCTTCTTCGCCACGACCACGCTGATCATCGCCATCCCCACCGCCATCAAGGTCTACAATTGGGTGCTGACATTGTGGCGCGGCGACATCCACCTGACCATCCCGATGCTGTTCGCGCTCTCGTTCATCGTCACCTTCGTCAATGGCGGGCTGACCGGGCTGTTCCTCGGCAATGTGGTGGTCGACGTGCCGCTGTCGGATACGATGTTCGTCGTCGCGCATTTTCACATGGTGATGGGCGTGGCGCCCATCATGGTGGTATTCGGTGCGATCTATCATTGGTACCCCAAGATCACCGGCCGGATGCTCAACGAGGCGATGGGCCGCTTCCACTTCTGGGTGACCTTCATCGGTACCTACCTGATCTTCTTCCCGATGCACTATGTCGGGCTGGTCGGCGTGCCGCGCCGCTATCCCGAACTCGGCGATACGGCCTTCGTCCCGCCTTCGGTGCATACGCTGAACGCGTTCATCACCGTGGCCGCGCTGGTCGTCGGCTTCGCCCAAATGGTGTTCCTGTTCAACCTGCTGTGGAGCATTCGCCATGGGCGGCCGGCAGGCGACAATCCGTGGCGGGCGACGACGCTCGAGTGGCAGACGGCCGGCACGCCGCCGCCGCACGGCAATTTCGGCAAGGAGCTGCCGGTGGTCTACCGCTGGGCCTATGACTATAGCGTGCCCGGCGCGCCGGAAGACTTCATTGCACAGAACGATCCGCGCCCATTGACGCAAGGCGGCCCCGCATGATCGTGATCCTGATCTTGCTGTCCGCCGTAACCGGCGTTGTCGGCTGGTGGCTGTCGCGCCAGCGGCTGATGTCCAAGCCGTGGCTCGAGGCCGGGCCGGTCACGGCGTTTCCGCAGACGGAAGCATCGCTCATGCATCCGGCCAAGATCGGGCTCGGCGTGTTCCTTGCCGTGGTCGGCGCGCTGTTCGCGCTCATGATCAGCGCCTATGTCATGCGCATGGACTATGCCGACTGGCAGGCCGCTCCAGCCCCGAAGCTGCTGTGGCTCAACACCGCCATGCTGGTGCTGGCGAGCTTGGCGCTGCAAGGCGCGGTGTCTGCCGCGCACAAAGCCCGACTGGACAATCTCCGGCTCGCCCTTCTCGCCGGCGCCCTGGCATCGGTGGCTTTCCTGGCCGGGCAATTGCTCGCCTGGCGCGATTTCGCCGCCGAAGGCTATTTCGCGACAGAGAACCCGGCCGCCAGCTTCTTCTATCTGCTGACCGCGATGCACGGCCTTCACATCATCGGCGGATTGGTGGCGCTCGGCCGGGTCAATGTGCGCGCATGGCAAGGCGCCCGGTCCGGAAGCCTCGTTCTGTCGACCGAGCTCTGCGCGATATACTGGCACATCCTGCTTGCCGTCTGGCTGGTGCTTTTCTGCGTACTCATGGGCTGGGCGGACAACGTGATCGACATCTGCCGGGGGCTCTTGACCTAGACGGCCGCGCGACGGGCCGTACCGAAGGAGGAAATGCTCATGGCCGAGACCACGCTGGAATACGCCGCACCGGTCGCTCCGCGGCCGCCGGGCCTGCGCGGCATCGCGGCCGATTGGTCGTCCGACCAGAGGGCGTTCAAGAACGTCTCCTGGGGCAAGGCGATGATGTGGATCTTCCTGCTCAGCGACACTTTCATCTTTGGCTGCTTCCTGTTGTCCTACATGACCGCGCGCATGTCGACGACGGTGCCTTGGCCCAACCCGAGCGAGGTTTTCGCGCTGCATCTGTTCGGCAGCGACATTCCGCTGATCCTGATCGCGATCATGACCTTCGTACTGATCTCGTCGAGCGGCACGATGGCGATGGCGGTCAATTTCGGCTACCGGCACGATCGCCGGAAGACGGCGGTGCTGATGCTCGTCACCGCCGCGCTCGGCGCGACGTTCGTCGGCATGCAGGCGTTCGAATGGACGAAGCTCATCACCGAGGGCGTGCGGCCCTGGGGAAATCCCTGGGGCGCCGTGCAATTCGGTTCATCCTTCTTCATGATCACCGGGTTCCACGGCACCCATGTCACCATCGGAGTGATCTTCCTTTTGATCACCGCGCGCAAGGTGTGGCGCGGCGACTTCGAAGCCGGCGCGCGCGGGTTCTTCACCAGCCGGCGCGGCCAGTACGAGAGCGTCGAGATCATGGGGCTCTACTGGCACTTCGTCGACCTGGTGTGGGTGTTCATCTTCGCATTCTTCTATCTTTGGTGAGGTGGAGCGATGGCACAGGCAGAAGCGCGCGAACACGGGCTGCAAGGACACGCCGCTCCCGCCCAGGCGGTGGGGCACGCGGAAGGCCAGCAGCACCCGATCAGGCTTTATCTCGTCGTCTGGGGCTGGCTGTTCGTCCTCAGCGCCGGCTCCTACAGCATCGACTATTTCGGCCTCCAGGGCTATCTCAGATGGGGGCTCATCCTCACCTTCATGATGCTCAAGGCAGGGCTGATCGTCGCCGTATTCATGCACATGGCCTGGGAGCGGCTGGCGCTTGCCTATGCGATCCTGGTGCCGCCGCTGCTGATCCTGGTGTTCGTGTGGATCATGGTGCTCGAGTCCGGCTACACCGAGCTGACCCGTGTCCTGTCATTCAGCATGGGGCAATAGACGGCTCGCCGGATCGCGTTTCTTCGTTGACAGGGAAAATGACGGGAGGACAATGGTTGCCACGTTCTCAGACGCGTCCCACCTCCAACAGAAAGGCGCCTACGATGACGATCGCAAGGAAACTCCAGGACTATATTGCCGGCAAGGGCATCGCCTACGATACCGTTGCCCACCACCGAACCTCGACCAGCAGCCAGACGGCGCAGGCAGCGCATGTTCCGGGCCGGCGACTCGCCAAATCGGTGCTGGTCCATCACGAGATGGGCTATGCGCTGGCGGTGGTTCCGAGCAGCCACCGGGTCGAGTTCAATACGTTGCAGGACGTGGTCGACAGACGGCTTGGCCTCGCTTCCGAAGATGAAATCGGCGAGGTGTTCAGCGACTGCGACATTGGCGCCGTGCCGCCCTTGGGCGCCGCCTATGGCGTGCCGGTCATTCTCGACGAAAGCTTTGGCGCGGAAGACGATGTCTATTTCGAAGCCGGCGATCACAAGACGCTGGTGCATGTCACGGGCGGCGACTTCCGCAATCTGCTGAGGGATGCGCGGGTCGCTCGCTTCAGCCATCCGGCGTGAACCAGAAGCGCCCGCCTCTTTACAGGGTGGGCGCCTCTCCTTCGTCGGGCAATCGGCGGCAAGGCGAAGCCGGCCTCTATTTTGTGCATGTCGTTGCCGCGTCACCTTTGCGCGCATGCATTGGGCAAGTCGGGTCAGCGTCCTTTGCGTGTTTTTGTCTTGGCTGGGGCAGGAGCAGGGGCTGGCGCCGGTTCGATCAGCTTGCGGTAAAGGTGCCAGGTCGAATGGCCGAGCACGGGCAGGACCACGGCCAGCCCGACGAGCAGCGGCAGCGAGCCGAGACCCAGCGCAACGGCGACAATGAGACCCCACAGCAGCAGCGGCACGGGGTTCGTCATGACCGCTCGCGCCGAAGTCTCGACAGCCGCGTAGGCGCCGATGTCGCGGTCGAGCAGCAGCGGGAAGGCGACGACCGTGGTGCTGAGCACGACAAGGGCAAACAGAAAGCCAATGAGGTTGCCCAGAATGATCAGCGTCCAGCCGCGCTGCGTGGTCAGCACATCTGCGATAAAGCTGAAGAACGATGCCGGCGCGGCGTCGCCATAGAGGTACCCATAGAGCGCGCGCGCGGTCACCAGCCAGGCGATGAACAGCACCACCAGCATCACCCCGAGAGCGGCGATAGCCGGCATGGCGGGCGATTTTCGGACGTCGAAGGCATGTCGCCACGACGCGTCGAGTTGCTGTTCGCGCCGGCGGCTGATCTCGTAGAGGCCAAGCGCTGCGAAGGGGCCCAGAAGCGCGAAGCCGGTCATCAGTGGGTAGACGAGCTGAAGCGCGTTGCCGCCGGAGCTCCAGGTGATCAGCACGATACCGGCAACCGGATAGATCAGGCATAAAAAGACGTAGTGCGAGGGTTTTTCCCAAAAATCGTCAAATCCCCGGCGAAGCGCGTCAAAAACATCCGCAACCCCTATCCGGCGGATAGCGGGATGTTCGAGCTTGCTGCCGGTGCCTGCTGCGTAGACATGGAAATTTGCCATGACCATTCCTCCAGGATCGGGCCCGGTTCGGTCGCGGCTTTCGGTGCTGCCGTCTGCGTGACTGGCCACGCGAAACCGCGACCTGCACCGCCGGGATCATAGCATTGTTCCCAGGCCTTGTCGCGTTCGGCGGCCCGGTCTGCAACCTAAATACGGCGTGATGCGTTACCCTGCGCGGCATTGTAGCGCGTGGCGTCGAAAAGGAGCCATGCAACCCGCTAATTTTAGCCTTATGCATGTCGCTGTCCCAAAACCAAGGTTACTTTCGGGCGAAATGCGATAGCATCCACGGCGCCGACAGCGCCGATTTGAGGGAGGAGAATGCCATGAGACTGACCGCGGCCCTTCTTGCAATTTCATTTATCGCGACCATTCCGGCCTTTGCAGCGGGCGATGCCGATGCCGGCAAGAAGATCTTCACCAAATGCATGGTCTGCCATGAAGCGGCGACCGACAAGGACAAGATCGGTCCCTCCTTGCACGGCGTCATCGGCCGGAAGGCAGGTTCGCTGCCGAGCTTCCAGGCCAAATATTCCGACGCGATGAAGAAGGCGGGTGCAGGCGGCCTGGTCTGGGACGAGGCCAATATCGCTGAATACATCAAGTCGCCGAAGACAAAGGTGCCCGGCAACAAGATGCCCTTCGCCGGGCTCCCGAACGATGCCGACATCGCCAATGTGATCGCCTACCTGGAAGCCGCCGCCAAGCAGTAGAGGGCGGCGCCGGCGGAACTGGGATGCCTGAGCCTTGACTCGGAGGCGGGTGATGCTTGCCGAGCCGCGGCGAGTTTATGCCAGAGTCATGCGAAAGTTGCCGCACCCGAGGCGATCAGGGCGGACCCTTTCGAAAGACCTCCCAACACTCCCCGATGCCCCAATGTTCCGTTCTTACGCGGGGCGAAGCGCGCGCGCAGCCTCAGACACAATTCAGAAATAAACCAGAAAAATTCCAGAAATCGTGCGGGCGTAGAATTAGCTGAAGAGGGTTTCATCGGCTGCCGCACCCGCGGCACTTGTTCGGATTGGCGACAAGCGATGCAAAGGTTCTCGATCAGCTTGATGAGTGCGTTGCTCGGCGTTTCGCTCGCCACCAGTCCGGTCGAAGCTGGCGAGGCAAAGGTTGCGGCGACCCGAACCGAGCGCTGCACCAATCTCAGCCGCCAAGTTGACGAAGCCCTCGAAACCCATGCCGCGTCAAGGCAGGTCACCGCGGCGAAGGCACTGCAAAGAAAGGGAAACCGGTTCTGCGCCAACAAGAAGCAGGCACAGGGAATCCGAATGCTCGCAAACGCCGTGAAGCTGCTTGGCGTGACGCCGATCGATCCCGATGCAGTGAAAACCGACCTGCATAGCAAGGAGAAAAAACCATGAAAAAGTCCCTTCTCTCCGCCCTCGGTCTCGCTGTTGCTCTGGCTTTGTCGATGCCGGTTCCCGGCACCGCCGCCGCCACCAAGACGACCGCTCCAGCTGCGACCGCAACGACCACGATGACCAAGACAGCAACGGCTGCGAAGCCGCACCGGAAGGCTTGCAAGCCGACCAAGAAGCACAAGTGCCCGGTAAAGCACAAGAAACACACCGCGAAGACCGCGGCGTCGAAAAAAGCGTATTAACACCGCCATGCCATGAGAAGGCTGTTCCATTTGCATTCGGTTGGGGCGGCCTTTTCCATGGTGGCCGACGCGGAGCGGCCCATTGGCTCTCCGGCTGCTCCGGTGGACGCCCTTTGCGAGTTGCTCACGGCGCTTCCTGGGCCGATTCGTCAAAGGCCAAGAAACAACTGCATCCGGTTCCGTTGAACCTCCCGATTTTGCACTTAGACCGGGATCGTAGTAACCCGCCCGGCGTTGAGAGGCGGCCTAGCCCACAGAAGTCCAAATGACCCGCATCGCAACCTTCAACGTTAACGGCGTCAACGGCCGCCTGCCCGTGCTGCTCAAGTGGCTGGATGAAACCGCGTACGACATCGTCTGCCTTCAAGAGCTCAAGACATCCGACGACAAGTTCCCCGCCGACGCGATCAGGGGCGTCGGTTACGGCGCAATCTGGCATGGCCAGAAATCTTACAACGGGGTAGCTATTCTCGCTCGGGAGGCCGAACCACTAGAACGTCGACGCGGGCTGCCCGGGGATCCAGACGATACGCACAGCCGCTACATCGAGGCCGAGGTGAATGGGCTTATTGCGGGTTGTCTCTATTTGCCCAACGGCAACCCCGCGCCAGGTCCAAAATTCGACTACAAGCTCCGCTGGTTCGATCGCTTGATCAGCTACGGCCAGCGGCTGCTCAGAGACGGCGCCATGAGCATTCTCTGCGGCGACTATAACGTCGTTCCGACCGCAATCGACGCCGTGGTGCCCCGACGGTGGCTAGGGGACGCGGTGTACTTTCCGGAGAGCCGGCAAGCCTACGCCGAAATGCTTGGGAATGGTTGGATAGACGCCGTCCGCCGCATCCACCCCGAGAAGGGCATTTACACCTACTGGAACTTCTCATACCGCGGTGGTTACGATCGAAGCTCCGGCCTTCGAATGGACCATCTGCTCGTGAGCCCTTCCCTTTCGAACAAACTCCGCAATGCCGGCGTGGACGTCGACTTGCGCGGCTGGGAGAAGCCAAGCGACCATGCGCCAGCTTGGATCGAGCTCGATTGAGTACTAAGGCAATTCCAGGAAAAGTGCGCTGCGCGCCACCACCCTCACGCTCCCGCCGGGCTCTTCACCGGCCGCCGTGCGCGCGTCGCCCGCTTCGCCTTCTTCGCACTCGCCAGCTCATGCATCGCATCGAGCTGCATCTGCTGCATCTCGGCCAGCCGCGTCCATTGGCGCGAGATGAGGTAGTCGAGCTTTTCGTGCAGGTGGCGCACTTCGAGCTCGGCCTTGAGGTTGACGCGGTAGTCGTTGAAGGAGCGCAGGCGGTCCTTCACCTCCTGGCGCTTCTGGCTCATCATGATGATCGGCGCCTGGATGGCGGCGATGCAGGAGAGCAGCAGGTTGAGCAGGATGAAGGGGTAGGGATCGAAGGCGCCGGTCGTGCCCTCGAACAGGTTGATGCCGATCCACACCAGAAGCACGCTGCCGAACGAGATCAAGAACCACCAGCTGCCGCCAAAGGCGGCCATGCCGTCGGACACGCGGTCGGCGAACGTCCGGTGCTCCTCGAATTCTTCTTCACTGTTTTCCGAAATCGTGTCTTGCCGGGCGATCGATTCCACCACCTGGCGGTCGAGCTCGGAGAATTCGCCGTGCTCCTGCTGCAGCAGCTCCTCCATGTAGCGCATGCGATAGCGGCCGAGCTCCTCGCGGCTGATGCGCGCGCCCTTGGGTAGGTCCGGGTGGTCCGCATGGATGCGGTCGGCGAGGCTCGGGCGCAGCGTGTCGATGCGCACAAGGTCGCGCTTGCGGAACTTGCGGCCTGAGATCGCCGACGGCTTTTTCTTCGGCTTCAGCCGCGATGCGCCGGGGCCTGATGGCTCGGAGTCCGGCACTTCTGGCGTGTCGAAATGCTCGTCGGAAACCTCGTGCAAATCCTCCTGCGTGGTCGGCGACTCGAAATACTCGCCGCCGCTGTCGTTCTCATTGTCGGCCGACTTCTGCTCGGATGCCTTGGGAACGGTGCTCATGATGGGCTCCTGCTGTCGTGCTTGGTTTAGAATACGCCATGGCGGAGGGGCATATCCACTGTCGGATTTCGCAGCCTATGCCACGTCTTCCGCACGATTGCGTGACAGTCGCAAGACGATAGCCGGCTGCGGGTCTTTGGATGACGAAGAGATGGGGAGGCCCCTCACCTCACTGCTGTTCGGCGAACATCAGCCTGGTCTTGGTGTCGGCCATGGTGGGCGACAGGCTGCGCTGGATCAGCGCTTCGACATGGTCGTTGCGCTGGCGGGCGCTGTCGGCGCCCATCACCACCACGATCAGTTGGCGGCCGTCGGCATCGTAGGAGGTGACGATGTTGAAACCGGAAGCCCTGATGTAGCCGGTCTTGATGCCGTTGACGCCGCGCACGCGGCCGAGCATGTCGTTGTGGCCGCGCACCAGCCTGCCGCGGAACATGAAGTCGCTTTCGGAGAAATAGTGGAAATGCTGCGGGAAGCGCCGCTGCAACGACATGCCGAGCACCGCCATGTCGTGCGCGGTCGTCATCTGGCCGTCGTCGGGCAGGCCCGACGCATTGCGGAAGGTGGTGCTGCTCATGCCGAGCTGGCGCGCCTTGGATGTCATCATGGCGGCGAACTGGTCTTCCGAGCCGCCAAGATATTCGCCCACCGCCACCGCCACGTCATTGGCCGATTTGACGACGATGGCGCGGATGGCGGAATCGACGTCGATCGTCTCGCCGCGCCGGAAACGCATCTTGGTCGGCGGCTGCGAGGCTGCGTGGTCGGAAACCGGGATCTGCGTCTCCTTGGTGACGCGGCCGGTCTCCATCGCCTCGAACAGCAGATAGAGCGTCATCATCTTGGTCAGCGAGGCCGGATAGCGCTGCGCCGTCGAGTTAACCTCGAACAGCTGCTTGCCGCTCCGTCCATCGACGACGATGGCCGCGTATTTCTGCGGCGGCGCCGGCACGGCCAGCACGGAGTCCGGCGGGGTTATGGTCGAGCAGCCGGCAGCCATGGCCGCCAGGGTGAGGACAGCCAGGATTTTCTGGAGGAGCGGAAAGAGACGCGGGAAGGACAAGGGCTGAACTGTTCTGACGATGCTGTTGCTGAGATAAGGCGAAGCTAACGTAACGCGGCGGATGCGTCCATTTGGTTAATGGCGGTCGGCGCTGGGAATGTCGAGTGCCGGCGGGGCCTGATTTCCTCGCCCCTGCCGAAGGCGAGGAACTCAAGCTCTTCTTTCGCCGCCCCGAAATCGCCCCGTTTTCTGTCTTTCCTTGCCAAAGCCGCGTTTCCCGTGGGAAGGAGCGTGGCATCTGGGGCTTGGGGGCTTGCAAAATGGCTGACATTGGGGTTGGCGCCGCGCCGTCATTGATCAGGGCATCGCTCAGCCGCACCGGCAAATGGGCCGGCAGTATCGCCTTCATCGGCGGCGCCGTTTCCGACATCCTCAATCCGCTGGCGCCGTTCGCCGCCTACATCGCGCTGGTTGCCTCGATCGCGGCCGTCATCATCGCCATTGCCATCGTGCTCAGGCTCGTGCTGGCGGCCAAGGCTCTGCCGGCGCTGGTGTTCGCCACAAGTGCGGCGGCGGTTGCCGGCGGCGTCTACGCCGTGCAGAAGGAGACCAATTCGCAGAACGGCATCATCGCCGGCCTGGTGCCGGCGATCGCGCAACTGCAGCAGTCGATGGGCATCGTCGCCGAAAAGGTGGCGAAGATCGAGCAGACGGTCACGCAAACGCAGAAGACCGTCGAAGAGGTCAAGAAATCGACCGACACGGTTGCCCGGAAAACCGATCAGATCGCGTCCGCCCAGCAGCAGCAGACCGCGCAAGGGGTCGAGACGCAGCAGACCGTTGAAGCGGTCAAGCAGACCACGGAAACGCTCGCAGCCGGCCAAAAACAGCAAGTGGCCCAGGCCGAAAAGCTGCTGGCGACGACCGAGCAGATCGCCGCCTCGATCGACACGATCGCAAAGGGGTTTGCCACCCTGGCCGCGCAAGGCGGCGCCATCGCCGAGCCGAAGCGGCCGGACGAGTTCTACCACAATGCCCGTGTCTATGAGCTGTCGGGCGACATGCTCAACGCGCGGCGCTCCTACCTCGCTTTTGCCGGCTTCGATGTCGATGCCATCGATCCCTACGCGCGCTTTGCCACGCTGCTCAGGGTCCAGGACGGCAAGGCCGGCGCCCGCGAAGTGTTCGGCCAACTGGCCGACAAGGGCAAGGCGCTGTCGATCAAGCTGGTGCACATCATGCAGTTCGACGATGCGCAGCGGCCCGATAAGCTCAGCGCCTTCATATCGGCCAATCCGGACTTCGCGCCGGCCTATTACCTCCAGGCGCAGGAGTTTTCGGAAGATCGGCTGGGCAGCCAGACGCTGGCCGACAAGCGCAGCGAAGCCCAGGCGCTGATCAAATTCGTCTCCTACGAAAAAGAAGGTGGGCTGCTCAAATATTTCGTCGACCAGACCCAGCTTGCCGACTGGCTGGAGCGCAGCCGCAGCCGGCTGGCGGCCCTTGGCGACGTGCTCGACCCCGCCCGCTTCGCGCCTTCGCTGACGCCGATGCGCTCCAACCAGGGCTGGTCGATGACGATTTCGCTGCCCGAGCCGGCGACCGCGATATCCTGGCGTCTTGGCGGCACCGGCCCCTTCACCGACACCGGCCTGCTGGCGCTCAACGACCAGCGCACCGGCAAGCCGATGCCCAATCCGAGTTTTGAATTGCCCGACAGCACGGCGGCGACCACGATCGGGATCAAATATCTCGACATCAGGGGACGCGAGACCGGCCCGTTCGACATCCGCTTCGATCCGGATGCCGCCCTGCAACAGGACAACAAGCAGATCCTCGACCAGTTCTGGACGTCGTGGATCGCCTTTGACGCCAGCGGCAATCATGGGCTGGTCTATTTCACGCAGATGCTGTCCTACCGCTGCGCCATCAAGGAGGTGCATTACAGCCTGAACGGCGCCACGCTCGACAAGGCGCTTCCCATGCCGCCTTGCAATGCCAAGGATCCCTACGCCATCCCCAGTGATTTCCGGCCCTATTTCAAGGTCGCCGACAGCGTGAAGTCGATGTCGGTGCAGGTGACCTATACCGACGGGACAAAATCGCCAGTACGGGACTACAAGCGGCAATAGGGCTGACACCTTCGGCGTGTAGGAAAGGGGGACGCAAATCTGATGCAAAATGCGCGCCCGCGCGCTTGCGCTGCGCGCCGAACGGGTTCTTCTTGGCACCCGTCAGATTCGGGTGAGAACGCCATGGATACAGTCACGATCAACGCCAGGGGCATTTCGGTTTCGCTCGACCTCACGGTCGGCCACATCGCCGACATGACAATCGAGAGCGGCGGGCGCCAATTGCGGCCACTGCACCGCGCACCCTGGGTCGACGCAAGCGAGACGCTGCCTCCAGACCTGCCGCAGGGCACGGTCCGGCTCTCTGGCGACTTTCTCTGCGCGCCGTTTTCGCGCAGCGATGTCGAGGAGGCGCCGCTGCATGGCTGGCCGGCCAACAGCGCCTGGGATGTGGCGGACAGCGGCGCCACGGATGGCGGCTGGCGCGCCATCTTCCGCCTGCGGCACAAGGTGATGGGCGCCAGCGTCGACAAGATTCTCACGCTGCGCGACGGCCATCCTTTCCTCTAT
>NZ_JAPYKP010000161.1:0-13977 GCF_037179725.1 Mesorhizobium sp. Cs1321R2N1
ATCTGCTCGCCAGCGTCGCCGCGGTCGTGCTGGGCGGCGTGGCGCTCGGCGGGGGCAAGGGCGGCCTGCTCGGTCCCATCGTCGCCGTCTTCGTACTGCGCCTGGTGCGCACCGATCTCACCTTGCTCGCCATCGACCCCAACGTTACCGCCATCATCGAAGGCCTGATCATGGTCGCCGTGGTGATGTTCGGCGCGTTTATTACGATGAGGGGGCGGCAGTGATGAGTGGACATCGACGCGCCCTTCTTCCTTCTCCCCTTGTGGGAGAAGGTGGCCTCGCGAAGCGAGGTCGGATGAGGGGTGTTCCAGGGAACGCAAACGCCTCATTCCGTCACACACCCCTCATCCGTCTCGGCGCTGCGCGCCGATCCACCTTCTCCCACAAGGGGAGAAGGGAGAAATGCGTCGCGTGCACCACCTACCCCACCCCGTCGCGAGCAGGAGCCGCGCCATGAGCAGCACCGCGATCACGCCCGTTCCCTTCGGCCGCCGCCTGAAGCGTTTCATGGCCGACCGGCCCCTTATCCCGCTGATCATCCTGCTGGTGATCCTGGTGGTGATCCTGCAGATCCTGCGCCCAGGCATCGTCAACGAGCGCTGGATCGCCAACACGATCAAGTTCGCCATCCCGCTGGCGATCCTCGCCGGCTGCCAGACCATGACCATGCTGACCGGCGGCATCGACCTGTCGGTCGGCACGGTGGCGACGATGAGCGCCTTCATCATGGCAACGCAAGTCATGAACCAGGACCCGGCGGTGGCTTTCCTGCTGGCGATGCTACCGGCGGTGCTGATCGGCCTCGTCAACGGCATCGGCGTCGGCGTGTTCCGCGTCCACCCGCTGATCATGACGCTGGGCACCAGCCTGATCGGCACCGGCTGCCTGCAGGTCTATCAGCGCACGGTGATCGCGTCGGGCGCCAAGGTCCCCGACTTCCTCGCTTGGCTCGGCACCGGCGTCACCTCCGGCTTTCCAAACGCCCTGCTGCTGTTCGTGCCGCTGGCCGCCCTCATCGTCTTCACGCTCGCCCGCACCGGTTTCGGCCGCCTGCTCTACGCCGTCGGCGACAATGAGCGCGCGACCCGCCTCTCCGGCGTTCAGTACTGGCAGGTCATAACAGCGCTCTACATCTCCTCCAGCATGCTCGCCGGCATCACCGGCCTGCTCTATATCGGCCTGATCAAGGCCCCTTCGCTCTCGCTCGCCGAGCCGCTGGTGCTGCCTTCGGTGGCGGCGGCCGTCATCGGCGGCACCTCGATCTTCGGCGGTCGCGGCGGCTACACTGGCACCATCATCGGCGCCCTGATCCTCACCGTGCTGACCACGCTGCTCACCATCCTGCAAATGCCGGAAGGTGCGAGGCGGATCTTGTTCGGGCTGATCGTGCTGTTCGTGACGGCGGCGTATTTGCGGATTATCGAGGAGCGGTAGCGGGCATATTCGGCCGCTCGACAATAATCGCCGCATGCGACAAGGGAGATGCCATCATGGACAAGATCATCCTGGACTGCGATCCCGGGCACGACGACGCCATCGCCATCCTGCTCGCTGCGGGGAACCCGAATATCGACCTTCTCGGCATCACCACGGTTTCGGGAAACCACAATGTCGAGAACACCACGCGTAATGCTCTTGCCGTATGCACCGCCTACGGCATCAAAGTGCCGGTGGCGAAGGGCTCCCCCGGCCCGCTGATCAGCGACCAGGTGCTGGCCGTCGAGATCCACGGCGATACTGGGCTCGACGGCCCCGTCCTGCCGCCCGCCTCGTTCGAACTCGACAAGCGGCATGCCGTCGACTTTATCATCGACACCGTCATGGCGCACGAGCCGAAAACCATCACGCTCGTGCCGGTCGGTCCCTACACCAACATCGCGCTCGCCATCCGCAAGGATCCACGCATCATCGGGCGGGTGAAGCGTGTCGTCGCGATGGGCGGAGCCTACACACGCGGCAACATCACGCCGGCGGCGGAGTTCAACGTCTATGCCGACGCGGAGGCCGCCGACGTCGTGTTCCGCGCCGATTGGGACGTCACCATGGTCGGGCTCGACCTCACGCACCAGGCGCTGGCCACTCCGGACCTGCAAAACAGGGTGCGCGCGGTCGGCGGCCCGATTGCCAGGTTCATCCTCGATATCTGGGAGTTCATAGCGACCACGCATGGAGGCCTCCTGCAGATCGAGTATCCCGCCATCCATGATGCATGCTGCGTCGCGGCCATGATCGACCCGACCGTCTTCACCACCGAGAAGGCCGATATCCGCGTCGAGATTGCCGGCCGGTGGACCAAGGGCATGACGGTCTGCAATTTCGAGAAGATGGGCGGCATGCACCATTTCGGCGGCACGGCAAGCGAGCAGGTCGACTTCCGCCATACCGTGGCGATGAAGCTCGACCATCCAAAATTCTGCGACCTGATCGTCGATGCGCTCGAGCGCCTGACCAAAAGCAGGGCATGACGCCTCGCGTTGCCCGCAGACCTGGGCGGGTGACAGGCAGCCCATTCTCGGTTGAAGATCACATGCCCTCGCAAACGGGCCCCCGTGATATTCATAGGGATGAAGTGGCTCCCAATAATAAACCCGCCGTGCCATTTGCGGCGACGGCGGGCCGTCCCCTGCCGATCAGGGGCTAACTACCGGCATCACTCGATGATCTGCACGACTCTGCGGGTATCGGGGTCCACCAGGACCGCATGATCTCCGACGACGGTATATTTGTACCTGACGTCGGGGACGTCGATTGTGTGAAGCTCGACAGTGTCGGGGAGAGCGGAGCCGACATTGAGTTCGACACCGAGCAGGCTGACCGATGCGAGCTTTTGTTTGTGGATGTATTCGCGAACGACCGTCTGCTGCTCAGGCTTGAGAACTACGACGTCTCCCGCATAGGAAGCGCCAATTCCACCCACAAATGCGACTGCGGCGACGGCGCCGGCAAGATATCTTTTCATGACAAGTCCTTCTTTGTTGTGAATTGAGAAGCGAATGCCAGAACTATTCTGGCCTCTACTGCCGCCACATCAGCCGCCATTGGCCGGTGCTGCGGGCTTCGCCGGCGCTGAAGTGGCCGGGGCTTCCACCTTTGGCGCTTCAACCTTCACGTTGATATCCTTTCCGCCGCCATGGATATTGATGACACCGGTAAATATCAGCAGGACCACGATGGCGATGATTGCAAGAACAATAGCGACCGCAGTGCCGCCGCCACCTCCAGAATTAACAACAGTTGGGCCGTCAGCCATGGCTTTCTCCTCTCCTATTCTTGAGTTGTCACCGATGAACAACGACTTCCGCTGCATTGCGTTCCCCGGCAAGGCTTAGGTCCAGGAAATGATCCGACTGAAGTCTTATGGCGCAACCCAATGTCTTGCCCACACGTTACGATTGCCGGTCCCCCACCCTCACCGGATGGAGCTGGACTGCCGGATATTTTGAGAGCGAGGCAAGCAGTGACATCAGCCCAGAGACCGATTACCCGCGACGACAATCACCCCGCAAATGACAATGATGCTCAGGTTCCGGAAATGCCTCCGGCCCTGCACGTCTCTTTGAGTGACGACGCCAATATTGCCGATCTTGTCAGGCGAACCGAGCGCTTGGCCATTGCGGTTGTCGTGGGAATGGCGATCTGCCTGGCCCTTATCCCTGTGATCTATGTTGCCCTGACCTACGGAATATAGACCATATAATCCGGCGTCTTCCGCCTTTCGAGGCAGGCGCAATCTATGCTTTGCTCCCAATATTTGCGCCTGGCTGCCGGACATGTTTTCCGCACGCCGTGGTCACCCGGAGAAGCCTGGACTGAAAAAAGAACCCGCCCGGCGTTAACCGAAGATGGGCGCTCTCTGTTTATCAGTCCAATGAAGCAATCGACGCCTACCAACCTCTCCGAGAGCGTTCCACCGACGTGATGACTATTGCGTCGATCCGCTCGGGCGCTCGTGCCGAGGCAGGGCTTGCGCCAATGAGTTTGCTCTCCTGCCTTTGGCGAATTCAGTCTTTCTTCCACGCCGCCAGCAGCGGGCCTTTGCTTCCATAGACCGGGTCCTTGCGCGGCCGGCCGACCCTGGGGATCGTCTCCACTGCCTTGGCGTGGTCGGCGGCGGTCGTGCATTCGTCATAGGTGCCGGATGGCGGATAGGCGCCAACCACGAGAAAGTCGTCTGAGGCGGAGATGCGCTGATGCCCGGTGCCGGCTGGCAGAACCGCGACATCGCCGGCCTTCAGCGCCAGCGTTCGTCCCTTCTTGCCGCCGAACCGGACTTTCGCCGTACCGCGCGCCACGCCCAGCACTTCGTGGATGCGCGAATGGTAGTGGACATAGTCGTAGATGCCGTTGCGCCAGCTGTCCCCCCAGCCATTGGCCGAGAAAAGCTCCTCCATGACAGCCGCGGGATCGAAGTCCTCCGGCAGCGTCACGGCACCGTGATAAACCACCAGCGGCCAGGACGGATGGTTGGGCACCAGGCCATCATCCCCAAACCTGAACTCGTTCGATTTTCGTGGCCTGACAAGATCGGCCGCGTGTTGCCTGTCCGGTCTTGCGGCACCGGTCACCTGTTCGGCTGCTTTCTTGATGCTTTGCACGATGCTCATGACGTCGCCTCGCCTCGGGGAACCCAACGCCGATCAACCTGCGTGGCCGTCGCTTGGTTCCCGGCGCCCGCGAAGCCGGGAACCGATCGCCGCACATCGGACGGACCTGCCGCCTCACCCCGCATGCATCTCATTGCCCATCGCCGCAGCCGGCGAAACCGCATCCGGCAGCAATATGTCGTTGCGGCGTGCGAAGGTGACCAGCGTCGCCCGCACCGTCTCCGGGTCGATCTCGCCGGCGATGCCCGCCTTGCAGGCATTGAGAGCGATGGCATGGGCGCCGTTCCGGCTGACGGCGGGCCAGTCCTGCAACAGCACGTAGGCTTCCATCACGCTTTCGATCTTCCTCGGAAAGCCCATTCCGACCAGAAGGGTGACCGGTTCTTCAAACTGCCCGCGATTCATGGCTTGTGCCTCCTTTCGATTGTGCAGGCCCCGCGGCGGACCGAATACCGGTAAGAGCGGCCCGCCGCGGACACGGTGAATGGGATTGGCCGCCTTTCGGCGTTCAGCCGCCGGCCGATGCCTCGGACTCCTCCGACACCTGTTTCGCCGCCAGGAACATCAGGGTCGCGGCAGCGGTGCGCCGCTTCCAGCCGGCGGCTTCGGCCATGTCGAGCAGTCCCGCCAGCAGCGGCTTCAGCACGCTGCGGCATTCGGTTTCATAGGCCAGGAACTCCTTTGTCTGATATGTCGGCGCGGGCACGGGCCCAAGGCCAGCCATTGCATCCATGTCTCTCTCCCTCAACTGATGCCCGCTCCCTCGAGGGGAGCGGGCGGACTGACCGGGACCTTAGAAGTCCATGCCGGCGCCGGCCGGCATCGCCGGAGCGGCGGCTTCCTTCTTCGGCTTCTCGGCCACCATCGCCTCGGTGGTCACCAGAAGGCCGGCGACCGACGCGGCATCCTGCAACGCCGTGCGCACCACCTTGGCCGGATCGATCACACCCTGGCCATAGAGATCGCCGAACTCATTGGTCTGGGCGTTCCAGCCCCAGCCGAACTCGCTCTTTTCGCGCAGCTTGCCGACGATGATCGAGCCTTCCGCGCCAGCATTTTCGGCGATCTGGCGAACAGGCGTCTCGATGGCGCGGCGCACGATCTCGACACCGGTCTTCTGGTCGGCATTGTCCGTCTGGACAGCATCGAGCACCTTGCTGGCTCGAAGCAGCGCGACGCCGCCACCGGGCAGCACGCCTTCCTCGACGGCCGCGCGGGTCGCGTGCAGGGCATCGTCGACGCGGTCCTTGCGCTCCTTGACCTCGACCTCGGTCGAGCCCCCGACGCGGATCACCGCGACACCGCCGGCAAGCTTGGCCAGCCGCTCCTGCAGCTTCTCGCGGTCATAATCGGAGGTGGTCTCCTCGATCTGGGCCTTGATTTGCGCGACGCGGCCCTGGATCTCTTCCTTGCGCCCGACGCCGTCGACGATGGTGGTGTTTTCCTTTTCGATCACCACCTTCTTGGCGCAGCCCAGCATCTCCAGCGTCACATTCTCGAGCTTGATGCCGAGGTCTTCCGAAATCGCCGTGCCGCCGGTGAGGATGGCGATATCCTCCAGCATGGCTTTGCGGCGATCGCCGAAGCCCGGCGCCTTGACGGCCGCGACCTTGAGGCCGCCGCGCAGCTTGTTGACGACCAGCGTCGCCAGCGCCTCGCCCTCGACATCCTCGGCGATGATCAGCAGCGGCTTGCCCGACTGCACCACCGCTTCCAGTACCGGAAGCAACGCCTGCAGGTTGGAGAGCTTCTTTTCATGGATCAGCACGTAGGGCTCTTCGAGTTCGACGCGCATCTTGTCCTGGTTGGTGACGAAATAGGGCGAGAGATAGCCGCGGTCGAACTGCATGCCCTCGACGATTTCGAGTTCGGTCTCGGCGGTCTTGGCTTCCTCCACGGTGATGACACCTTCATTGCCGACCTTCTCCATCGCCTCGGCGAGGAAGCGGCCGATCTCGGCGTCGCCATTGGCGGAGATGGTGCCGACCTGTGCGATCTCGTCGTTGTGGGTCACCTTGCGGGCGTTGGCCTTCAACTCGGCCACGACAGCCTCCACCGCCTTGTCGATGCCGCGCTTCAGGTCCATCGGGTTCATGCCCGAGGCAACGGCCTTGGCGCCTTCCTTGACGATCGCCTGAGCCAGAACGGTCGCGGTCGTGGTGCCGTCGCCGGCAATGTCACTGGTCTTGGAGGCGACTTCGCGCACCATCTGCGCGCCCATGTTCTCGAATTTGTCCTCGAGCTCGATTTCCTTGGCGACGGTGACGCCGTCCTTGGTAATGCGCGGCGCGCCGAACGACTTGTCGATGACGACATTGCGCCCCTTCGGGCCGAGCGTCACCTTCACCGCATTGGCCAGGATATCGACGCCGCGCAACATCTTCTCGCGCGCTTCGGTATGGAATTTTACCTCTTTGGCAGCCATTGGATCACTCCTCTATCTAGGCAGCATTCGTTGACTGGTGGATTTTCGAAGAACCCGTCAGGCGGCCTTCTTCACTTGCGCGGTCTGTTCGATCACGCCCATCACGTCGCTTTCCTTCATGATGAGCAGGTCCTCGCCATTGAGCTTGATCTCGGTGCCGGACCATTTGCCGAACAGGATACGGTCACCGACCCTGACATCCAGTTCGGTCAGCTTGCCGCTGTCGTCACGCGCGCCGGGACCGACGGCGATGACTTCACCTTCCTGCGGTTTCTCCTTGGCGGTATCGGGAATGATGATGCCGCCGGAGGTCTTTTCCTCGGCCTCGATGCGGCGGACCAGGATACGGTCATGCAATGGACGGAACGCCATGTCGTTCTCCTCTTGGGACAAACAGGTTTGAGGTTCCTCCGCACCGGACCGGCAATTGGACCGGTGCGGGGTGCGGCGACCCTTTGTCAGGCATCGCGCGCGCATATCGAGCTAGTCTTGCCATTTTTGGGTTTCAAGAGGTCGGCCAAAAAATTTTAGCACTCACCCTGAGAGAGTGCCAACCGGCTGTTATCGCGTGGTTATTCTGCCTCGCGCCGGGAGCTGCCGCTTGAAGTTCCGCCGCGGTTCAACAAAATATCCGCGGCCGGCGCAATCGCGGGCGCCGGAACCGCTCGCCCGCTCAAGGAGTTGGTTGCAGACGGCCGCCGAAAGGAGACATGAATGGTTGAAAATGTCAGCAAGGAGTTCCGCCTCCAGATGGAAGGCTATGGCCTGACCACGGCGCAGATTCATTATCATCTGCCCGACCATCCGAACCTGCTGCAGCTTTATGTCTGGCAGGACTACGATCTGGCGCCGGAGTTCCCCGAACTCAAGGGGTTCCTCTCCTATTGGGAGCGCGAACTCGAGGGACCGCTTCACTCCGTCCGCGTCGCCCACCACCGGCTGATCACCCCATCGGAATGGCGAGCCATCGAAGGCGTCATCACCATCCAGTAAAGCGTCCTCGATGGCTGGCTCTCACCGGAAATAGATAAGCGACCGGCCGGTCTTGCCAAGGTACTTGCGTGACAGCCCGAGGTTGAAAACTTCATAACCCTCTTACAGCGCCAGGCTCCCCTGCTCCGCCTCCTCGGCACTGGGGTCGCCGGGCGCCGTGGCCCAGGCGAGTTCGACCAGCGTCACCGTGCGCCGGCCGGCGCCGTCGAGCTGGCAGACGATCAGACCCTGCTCCTCGATATAGGTGAGCAGCCGCCGGGCCCGGCGCATGGAGTGCGAGCCATAGGCGCGGGCGATCGCGCCATCGCTCGGGCACGGCCAGCCCTCCTTCGCCGCGCGCGCGATCATCATGAACACGCCCTGCATGTCCTCCGGCAGCAGCGAGGCGCGCACCGAGACGTCGCGCCACACATCGTCCTCGCTAGTTTCAGACCCCAGCCCGGCACGGGCGCGCGTCAACATGCGGCGGAATGCGGGCAGATCAGGCACGACCGAGGCGAGACCCTCGATGCGGCAGCGTACGACGAACTCCTGGTAGAGCACGCCGATCACGCGGAAGCCTGCGTCAGGTTGTGCAAGAATAGCGCGCAGCACGCGGTCCACCCGCTCGCGCCGCTCCGCCAGATCCTCGGCACTGATTTGCGGCTCCGCCGGTTCGGGGCGGATGTCGCGCGGCGCCGATTTCGCCGCCATCAGCTGCTCCAGCAGGTCCGGCGACGCCACCCGGCGTGGCGCGCGCATCGTCTCCGGCGGCGGGGCGGCCAGGATGATGGCGCGGGCATCCTCGAGCCCCGCCTCCGGCAGCGGCATCAGCCTGGGCGTGCCGTTGCGCGGGCTGGTGTCGGTCGGGCCGATGCGCAGGCCGAGCGGCCGCCGCGACAGCGCCGGCCCCAGCGCCATGAACTGCCCGCGCTCCAGATCGCGAAAGGCTTCCGCCTGCCGCCGCTCCATGCCCAGGAGATCGGCGGCGCGCGCCATGTCGATATCGAGGAAGGTGCGGCCCATGAGGAAGTTGGAGGCTTCCGCCGCGACGTTCTTGGCGAGCTTGGCCAGCCGCTGCGTGGCGATGATGCCAGCCAGCCCCCGCTTGCGGCCACGGCACATCAGATTGGTCATGGCGCCGAGCGAGAGTTTGCGCGCCTCGTCCGACACCTCGCCGGCCACCGCCGGCGCGAAAAGCTGCGCCTCGTCGACCACCACCAGCATCGGGTACCAGTGGTCGCGCGCGACCTCGAACAGCCCGCCGAGAAAGGCGGCGGCCCGCCGCATCTGGTTCTCGGCATCGAGCCCTTCCAGGTTGAGCACGGTCGAGACGCGATGGATACGCGCCCGCTCGCCGGCCGCCTGCAGCCCGCGCTCGGTATGCTCCTCGGCATCTATGACCAGATGGCCGTAGCGTTCGCCCAGCGAAACGAAGTCGCCTTCGGGGTCGATGATGGTCTGCTGCACCCAAGGCGCGCTCTGCTCCAGGAGCCGCCGCAACAAATGCGACTTGCCGGAGCCCGAATTGCCCTGCACCAGAAGGCGGGTCGCCAGCAATTCCTCGAGATCGAGCATCGCCGGGTCGCCCGCCGTCGTGTGTCCCATCTCGATCGCAACGGTCATGCCAGACTCATCAACTCCTTCGCAGACGGGCTTATCAACCCGATCGCGGCCCGTCGAGCGTGGCATGGCCGGCGATTCGCGTTGCGCACAGCCGAGACAACGACGACGTGGCCGCGATGGACGGCCGAAACCGGCGGGCCGCCTGCCGTTTACAGCCCTGACCTGTGGATAGTAACCACTTGTTCACCATGGGCCGGTGTTCCGATTGCGGACACCAGGCATCCGCCTAACCTGACCCTGCATCGTGCCCCAACGTGATGCACCCAACGCCCCCAAATGGCGGCCGGCGTCTTCAAGTTTCTCTCCAAACGTATACGCCGGTCGCCACCCCTTTCGGTTACAGCCTCGGTGCCGCCTCATGCGGCTCGATCTGTCCTGGGACTGGCGGCAATCGCGGCGCTTCCAGACCCTCGAAGGGATCACGCCAGGCGTCGATGGCTTCAAGCCGCCCGTACCAGCGGGTGAGCGCGGGATAATCACCAAGCGGCAGCCCAGCGACGTCGTTGAACGGCAAGAACGTCGCCATGCGGAAGTCGGCATAGGAGACTGAATTGCCGACCAGCCATGGCTGGTCGACAAGCACCGCCTCCAGGATCGCAGCGGCCTTGGGGAATTCTGCAAGTCCCTCCGCGACTTTTTCCCGATCGATCGGCCCGATGTGATAGCGCTGCTTGGTGCCGCGCTCGAAATGCACCATGTCGCAGGCCCGCACGAAATTCTCCTTGCCCCAGCTCAGCCAGCGGATCATGTCGGGCTCATCCTCGCCGGTGCGCCAAAAATCCGAACCCATGTCGCGCGACAACCGGCAGGCTATGGCGTCGGCCTCCCAAAGGCTGCCGCCCGGCCACGCCAGTATGGGGAGGGAAAGGTTGGGATTGAGCGGCCGGAATCGCTCCGCTTGCCCCGGCGCGAACGGCGACGCGAATTCGAAGGTCACTTTCGCCCCGAGATGACGCGCCACCGCGACCCCCAGGCGCGGATTGGGGTTGCGGCTGAAGTACAGTTTTGTTTCCACCCCAGCCGGCGTCGGCTCGACCTTGTCCCTCATGAATGCCTCTCCTTGTTCCGGCGACCATCGCCAGATCAAGGACGGATGCGGCTGGTGCAATCCGACAAACCTTACAGCCCATCGAAACAGGACGGGTCGTGCAAAGTTTGGGTTGACCGCCTCCGGCGGCGAGGCGACACTTCATCCCGCAGCAAGGCAGGAGGAAGAACGATGGATGAGCCCGACCGCTGGCGCCACATGTCCAGCGCGCCAAAAGACGGCAGCCGGATACTCGTTACGGTCCGCCCGTCCGAGCAGGGGCCAGCGGAAGTCGACCTCGCCTACTGGTCACGCGCCGATCAGTTCGGTGAGGAAGGCTGGCGCGCCTCCGATTCCTCGCCCGGCCGCGTCGTCGAATACGCCGAGCCGGAGCTGAAGTGCTGGATGCCGATGCCCTCCGCCAATCTCAGCCGAGGCGCCTCGATGCCGGCGCCATGGGAAGGCGACGACGCGCAACAGCTGGACGGCTCGGGGATTTAACGCGCCGAGGGCGAAGCCGCCGATCTCCCCCCTCGTGGGGGAGATGTCCGGCAGGACAGAGGGGGGCGCCGTAGAGCGCCAACCTCAATCACAATCGAAGCTGCCATGCCGCATACGCCATTGCTCCCACAAAACCGCGCAAACGCTCGATCGATGCGCAAGGTCATGACCGACGCGGAGTTAAAGCTCTGGAATGAACTTCGCGCGCATCGGCTGATGGGGCTTGGCTTTCGAAGACAATTTCCTATTGCCGGCTATATATCGCCGACTTTGCGTGCCCGCAGAAGAAGCTCGTCGTCGAACTCGATGGATCGCAGCACGGCGACGCAGAGCTTGCAGCGGCCGACACCTTCAGGACGACGCGGCTGGAACAGGACGGCTGGACCGTGCTCCGGTTTTGGAATGACGATGTCATCCGCGACATCGACAATGTCTGCCAGCATATTGTCATCGTGGCGGGTTTGGGTGGTACGGACTGAGAGGCCGGCGGGACAGTGCCCCCCTCTGCCCTGCCGGGCATCTCCCCCACGAGGGGGGAGATCGGCAACTTCGCACGCTCAGAACAAAAAGGCTGCCGTGGCCGGGTTCGGCCCGTTGCGGCCGTCGGCCGCATCCATGCCGCCGATCGTCTCCAGCTCCTGCGCGTCCAGTTCGAAATCGAAGACGTCGAAATTGGCCGCGATACGGTCCTGGCGGACCGATTTCGGGATGACGATCAGCCCTTGCTGGAGATGCCAGCGGATCATCGTCTGCGCGGCGGACTTGCCGTGTTTGCGGGCAATGCCTGATATGGTCGGATCGCTCAGCAGGCGGCCGCTGCCCAACGGACTCCAGCTTTCCGTATGAATGCCGTGCCGGGCGTGAAACTCCCTGAGCGCGCGCTGCTGGAAGCGCGGATGCAACTCGACCTGGTTGACGACCGGTGTCACGCCCGTCTCCCCAATGATGCGTTCCAGATGATCAGGATTGAAATTCGAGACGCCGATCGACTTGATGCGGCCGGCCTGCTTCAGCTCGACGAGCGTCTTCCACGCCTCGACATATTTGTCCTGGCTGGGCACCGGCCAATGGATCAGGAACAGGTCGAGCTGCTCGACGCCGAGCTTCTGCATCGTGTCGTCGAAGGCACGAAGCGCCGCATCGCGCTGGTGGGCGCCGTTGCGCAGCTTCGAGGTGATGAACAGCTCACTTGCCGGCACGCCGGCGGCGCCGATCGCCTCGCCGACTCCTTCCTCGTTCTGATAACCCTCGGCGGTGTCGATCAGCCGGTAACCGGCCGCGATCGCCCAGCCCACTACCTGCGCGGTGATGTCGTGATCGACCTGCCACACGCCAAGGCCAAGCTGGGGAATGGCGGCGCCGTCGTTCAACGTGATCTGTTCGGGCATGATCTGGTCCTTTTGCGGGGGGATGGTCCAGCCTATCTAGGCTCGACATCGCGCAACGGCCAGTCGCCAAGGGAAAATTCGCGGTCCCTATTTCGGCCGGCGCACCGCCCGCACCACGCCGGCGTTTCCGCTGCCGCAGAAGAGGCGGTCGCCGCCATCGGACTCCAGCCCCGAGACGCCCATGCCGGCAGGCATGTCGAGCTTCTCCAGGACCTTGCCCGTCCGTGGGTCGACGCGGCGCAGTTCGCTTTCGTCGCCCTCCCAGGTGGCGTGCCACAATTCGCCCTCGACCCAGGTCACCCCGGTGACGAAACGATTGGATTCGATGGTGCGCAGGATCGCCCCGGTCTCGGGATCGATCTGGTGGATCTTGCGCTCCCGGTGCTGCCCGACCCACAGCGTACCTTCAGCCCAGGTCAAACCGGAATCGCCGCCATTGCCGGGTGCCGGAATGGTGGAAAGCACCTCGCCCGTATCGGGATCGATCTTCTGGATGCGGTCCTTGGCGAGCTGGAAGAAATGCCGGCCGTCATAGGCGGTGCCGGCGTGAGCCGCGACATCGATCGAACGCAACGCCTGCCCGCTCTCCGGATCGAATGCGTTCAGCCTGTCGCCCGAGGCAAACCAGACGTTCTTGCCGTCAAAGCTCACCCCGGCCACCGTCTTGGCACCGGGAAAGGGTCCGTATTCCCTCAAAATTTCGGCCGCTGAATGTTTCATGTCTTGATCCTTTAGTGTGGTCGTCATCCCGCTGACCTTTGCAGGCCGGCATCACCTGAATATCAACACACTTAGCCGTTTGGCAGCGGCGCCGGGAGTAACAAGGTGGTCGTGAAACCCGCCACCGGCGGCGTCATCCAGCGGCGCGCCCGGCCTTGGCCGAAGGACTGGACCTTACCGGCCTCGGCAAGCGGCTCGAGCGCCCGTTGCACGCTGCGCTGGCCGGTTCCAAGCGCAAGCGCCAGGGCCGAACTCGACCAGGCCTCACCGTCGGCCAGCAAGGCCAGCACGGCCGCGTGCCGCTCCTCGATCGGCCGCGCCAGCACCATCACCGCGCGCGCCTGGCGCGGCGCCAGCGTGAAGCCATGCTTGGTGGCGCTGATGCCGACCAGTGCGCGAAGCTCTGCGCGCAGCCGCCCGATCTCGACGCGCAGGCGCGCGCGATGCGATTCATCGGCATGCCTGCCGCCGAAGGCCCGCGCCACGAGGTCGCCCCGCGACACGTCCCCGGGCCAGGCTTCGGCGAGCGTCCGCGCCAAGGCGAACAGCACAGGCCGGCTTGCCAGCGAAACCGTGGTCCGCCCAACGCGCACGGCGTAGCGGAAAGCATCGACGACCAGCGCCGGCGATCCCTGCAGCGCCTCGACCTCTTCGAGCAGCAGCGGCTGCTCCCTGCCCTGCGCGATCAATCGCGCCGCGGGTGTCTCCAGTGCC
>NZ_JAPYKP010000162.1:0-13847 GCF_037179725.1 Mesorhizobium sp. Cs1321R2N1
CTTGATCCGTTCCCACTGATCCTCTCGAAGCGCATCGCAGTCCATCGCTGACCTCCAAAAATCAGCGTTGAATCTGATTTGCCCTTCCTTGGGAATCCCAACCCGTTAAATCGTCACTACGCCCTAGGTCTCCCTTGCTGTGGCAATGGGGAAACCTCGCATCTGCGGTGCGAAATGAGAAGCCGTTTTGTACACGCGCCTGGTGTGGTGCTTAATCGTTCTCCACCCGGCCGCGCAGCTTCTTGATCGTGCCGCGTCCCGCCTTGCTCTTCAGCCGTCGCTCAACCGCGCCTTTCGACGGCCGTGTCTTCTTGCGCGGCGGCGGCGGTGGTTCGGCGGCCTTGGCGACCAGTGCCGTGAGCCTCGCCCGCGCATCGGCGCGGTTCTGTTCCTGGGTTCGGAAGCGCCCGGCTTCGATGACGATGACACCGTCCTTGGTGGCGCGCTGGCCGGCAAGTTTTATGGTCCGCTCGCGCACGCGCTCAGACAGGCCCTCCGCGTTCTGCGCGTCGAAGCGAAGCTGCACCGCCGTCGCCACCTTGTTGACGTTCTGGCCGCCGGGACCGGACGAGCGGATGAAATCCTCGTGCAGGTCGCCCGGGTGGATCACGGCTTCGCCCGATATGATGATGTCGTCGATCGGCATGCCGCAGTCATGGCGCGGCGGACCGAAAAAGAAAAGGCCCGATCGAAACCGGGCCTTCAATGGTGCTGCGCCACAACGATGCCTTGGCGATTACTCCGCCGCTTCCTGCATGCGGGGCGCCGCGCCCATGACGGAAGCGTCGACATGGCTTTCAAATTTCTCGAAGTTGACGGCGAACATGCCGACCAGCCTTGCCGCCTGCCGGTCGTAGGCAGCCTTGTCGATCCAGGTGGAGCGCGGATCGAGAATGGCGCTGTCGACGCCAGGCGCCGCCACCGGCACCTCGAAGCCGAAGTTGGCATCCGTGCGGAACGCGCCTGCCTTCAGCGAGCCGTCGAGGGCGGCGGCGAGCAAGGCGCGCGTCGCCTTGATCGGCATGCGCTTGCCGGTGCCGTGGGCGCCGCCGGTCCAGCCGGTGTTGACCAGCCAGCAATCGGCGCCATGGCGCGCGATCAGCTCGCGCAGCAGATTGCCGTATTCCGAGGGATGGCGCGGCATGAACGGCGCGCCGAAACAGGTCGAGAAGGTCGCTTCAGGCTCGGTCACGCCCTTTTCGGTGCCGGCCACCTTGGCCGTGTAGCCGGAGAGGAAATGATACATCGCCTGCGCCGGCGTCAGCCGCGCGATCGGCGGCATCACGCCGAAAGCGTCGGCGGTCAGCATGATGATGTTCTTGGGGTGATCGCCGCGTCCGGACTTCGAGGCATTGGGGATGAAGTCGAGCGGATAGGCGCAGCGTGTGTTTTCGGTGAACCGGCCGTCATTGAAGTCCGGCACGGCGTCGGCGTCGAGCACGACGTTTTCCAGCACCGTGCCGAAGCGCTGCGTGGTGGCGAAGATCTCCGGCTCGGCTTCCGCCGACAGCTTGATGGTCTTGGCGTAGCAGCCGCCTTCGAAATTGAAGATACCATGCGGACCCCAGCCATGTTCGTCGTCGCCGATCAAAGTGCGCGACGGATCGGCCGACAGCGTGGTCTTGCCGGTGCCAGACAGGCCGAAGAAGATGGCGGCATCACCGGCCGGTCCCTCATTGGCCGAGCAGTGCATCGGCATCACGCCCTTCTCCGGCAGGAGGTAGTTGAGCATGGTGAACACCGACTTCTTCATCTCGCCGGCGTAGGAGGTGCCGCCGATCAGCACGATCTTGCGCGTCAGGTCGACGGCGATCACCGTTTCGGTGCGGCTGCCGTGACGGGCGGGATCGGCGCGGAAGGACGGCAGGTCGATGATGGTCATCCCGGGCACGAACTGTTCGAGTTCGGCCGCGTCGGGACGGATGAGCAGGTTGCGGATGAACAGCGAGTGCCAGGCAAATTCGGTGATCACCCTGGTGCGCAGGTTGAGCTCGGCGTCGGCACCGCCGACCAGATCCTGCACGTAAAGGTCCTTGTCCGCGGCGTGGGCCTGGAAATCGGCGAGCAAAACGTCGAATTGGGCCGGCGAGATCGCCTTGTTGTTGTCCCACCAGACTTGCGGTTCGGTGGCGCCGTCGCGAACGACGAACTTGTCCTTGGGAGAGCGACCAGTGTGCTGGCCGGTCTCGGCGACAAGCGCGCCATGCGCGGTCAGCCGGGCTTCACCGCGCCGGATCGATTCCTGATAGAGGGCGGCCGCACCGAAATTATAGCGCACCATGCCGGAGGTTTTCAAACCGATACGATCGATCGCGCAGGCAGGATTGCGTTTGCCGAATTCCGACATTTGGTGACCCTTCTCAAGATTTGCCGCATCTTTGCCGGCATATTTCCGGCACACCTACTAAGCAGGCTAGATGGTCAGAACCAGAAAAGGCAAATGATATCAAATATTTAATCGATTTAAATATTTTGAAAGTTGTTTAAATCGTTTATATATGTAAAAAGTTCGGTGGTTGCCCAAAGGATTGGCGGTGCTCGTTCGTCCAATCGGTGTCGAGGTAGAATTGTGGCCCCCGGCACGCCGCTCGTGACAGCGGACAAGGCCTATGCCACATTTTGTACCTAATTTGTCCTGCAAAAGCCCCTTCTCTTACGACAGAAGGGACAGTTCATGAGGGAGCCGCTTGAAATGGCAACAATCGCGCTTGTCGATGACGACCGCAACATTCTGACGTCGGTGTCGATCGCCCTCGAATCCGAGGGGTATCGTGTCGAGACCTACACGGATGGTGCGTCCGCGCTGGAAGGCCTGGCGGCCCGGCCGCCGAATCTCGCCATCCTCGACATCAAGATGCCGCGCATGGACGGCATGGAGCTTCTGCGCCGGATGCGCCAGAAATCCGACCTGCCGGTGATCTTCCTGACCTCCAAGGACGACGAGATCGATGAATTGTTCGGTCTCAAGATGGGCGCCGACGACTTCATCCGCAAACCGTTCTCGCAGCGCCTGCTTGTCGAGCGGGTGCGCGCCGTATTGCGGCGGGCCAGCGCCCGCGAGGCCGCGGCAAAAGCGCCGAGCCAGCAGGCCCGCTCGCTCGAGCGCGGCCAGCTCGTCATGGACCAGGAACGCCATACCTGCACCTGGAAGGGCGAACCGGTGACGCTCACCGTCACCGAGTTCCTGATCCTGCACTCGCTGGCGCAACGTCCCGGTGTGGTAAAAAGCCGTGATGCGCTGATGGATTCGGCCTATGATGAGCAGGTCTATGTCGATGACCGCACGATCGACAGCCACATCAAGCGGCTGCGCAAGAAATTCAAGGCTGTCGACGACGACTTCGAGATGATCGAAACCCTTTACGGAGTCGGATATCGGTTCCGCGAAGCGTAATTTGATGTATGTCGAGCAAAAGCGGCCCCCGGCTTGGGGCTGCGACATATTTCAAACCTGGGACTAGCGGGAGCTGCTATTCGATGGCAGTGGAAGCACAGCGAAGCAGGCCGACGGGCGCCGCCAGGCGGCCGTCGCGCATCATGCCTTCCTTCGTGTCGAAAATCACGGTGCCGATGCGCCGGTTCCTCGGCCACCACATCTTTTCCAGCCTGACGCGGCGCATCCTCTTCCTCAACCTTGCCGGCCTGGCGGTGCTCGTCACCGGCATCCTCTATCTCAACACCTTCCGCGACGGGCTGATCGACGCGCGCGTCGAAAGCCTGATGACGCAAGGCGAGATCATCGCCGGGGCGATCGCGGCGTCGGCGACGGTCGAGACGGACTCGATCAGCATCGACCCGGAAAAGCTGCTCGAGCTGCAGGCCGGCGAAAGTCTGGGGCCTGGCTCGGACCAGCTCGACAACCTCGATTTTCCGATCAATCCCGAGCGCGTGGCGCCGGTGCTGCGGCGACTGATCTCGCCGACCCGCACCCGCGCCCGCATCTATGACCGCGACGCCAACCTGCTGCTCGATTCGCGCCATCTCTATTCGCGCGGCCAGATCCTGCGCTACGACCTGCCGCCGGTGGACGAGGAAGAGCCGGACCTTGTCGAGCGCATCCAGAAGTTCATCTTCGACTTCTTCCGCAACACCGACCTGCCGGTCTATCACGAGCAGCCGGGCGGCAATGGCGCTGCGTTCCCGGAAGTGGTGAAGGCGCTGACCGGCAGCCCGTCGACCATCGTACGCGTCTCGGAACAGGGCGAGCAGATCGTCTCGGTGGCGGTGCCGATCCAGCGTTTTCGCGCGGTTCTCGGTGTGCTGATGCTGTCGACCGAAGGCGGCGATATCGACAAGATCGTCGCGGCGGAACGCAAGGCGATCCTGCGCGTCTTCGGCATCGCGGCGCTGGTCACGGCCATCTTGTCGATGCTCCTGGCCTCCACCATCGCCAACCCGCTGCGCCGGCTGTCCGCCGCTGCCGTGCGGGTCAGGCGCGGCGTCAAGAGCCGCGAGGAAATCCCCGACTTTTCCGACCGCCAGGACGAGATCGGCAATCTGTCGATCGCCGTACGCGACATGACCAACGCGCTTTATGCGCGCATCGAGGCGATCGAGAGTTTCGCCGCTGATGTTTCACATGAGCTGAAGAACCCGCTGACGTCGTTGCGCAGCGCCGTCGAAACATTGCCTCTGGCGAAAAACGACACCTCACGCGCGCGTCTGATGGAGATCATCCAGCATGACGTCAAACGGCTGGACCGCCTCATCACCGACATTTCCGATGCCTCCCGCCTCGACGCCGAACTGGCGCGCGAGGACGCGGGAACCGTCGACCTGAAGAAATTCGTTACCGACCTCGTCGCTGTTTCGCGTGAAACGACGCGCAACAAGAAGGCGGTCGAGATCGAGCTCAAGGTTGCCAAGCTGCCGCAGGGCGCCAAGGGCTATGTCGTCGTCGGCCATGATCTGCGCATCGGCCAGGTCATCACCAACCTGATCGAGAACGCCCGCTCCTTCGTGCCGGAGGACCATGGCCACATCAGCCTGTCGCTGGCGCGCGCCGGCAAGTTCAACATCCTGACCGTCGACGACAATGGTCCCGGCATCCGCGCCGACAACATCGACCGCATCTTCGAACGCTTCTACACCGACCGGCCCGCGGGCGAGGCGTTCGGCCAGAACTCGGGCCTTGGCCTGTCGATCTCCAGGCAGATCGTCGAGGCCCATGGCGGTACGCTGACCGCCGAAAACATTCCCGGCACCAAGCCCGGCGAGATCAAGGGCGCGCGCTTCGTCGTGACGCTGCCGGCCGAGGGATGACCGCCGATCGTTATGGATTGCGCCGTGCGGCCTGAGAACATTCATGCGACGGCACTGCTGATGGGCGAGCGCGGCATTCTCATCACCGGCTCACCCGGGTCGGGCAAGACAACGCTGGCACTGACGCTGATCGACCATTGCCTGCAACGCGGATTGTTCTCGCGGCTCGTCGGCGACGATCAGCTCTTCGTCGAAGCCCATGCGGGGCGGCTGGTGTGCCGTGCACCCGCCACCATCAAGGGCCTGGCCGAAGTTCCACGGCTTGGGCCACGACCCCTGCCATTCGAGCCGGCCTGCGTCGTCGACCTGCATGTGCGGCTGCTGCCGGCCGTCGAAATCGCACGCTTCCAGGAGGACGCCAGCGACGAGATCGCCGGCTGCGCGGTGGCGCGCATCGATCTGGCCGAACGCAATGTCGCCGCCGCCTTGGCCGCCGTGATGGCGCGGCTGTCGATCGCGCCTTTTCTATGATCCGCCCTGCGTTTTTTGCTGCAATGCGTCAAAATGGCATGGGCCGGCGCAATTTTGGGCTTGTCAACGGGCCTCGCGTCGACAAGATAGCGCTCCCGCCGCCTGGATTGGCTGGCGAGCATAAAATGCGCCTGTGAAGCGGCGATGACGGGAGCCACCAAAGAATGATCGGACTCGTGCTTGTAACGCACGGTCAACTGGCCACCGAGTTCAGACATGCCGTCGAACATGTCGTCGGGCCACAAGACAATTTCGAAACCGTTGCGATCGGTGCCGACGACGATATGGAGCAGCGTCGCCGCGACATCGTCGATGCGGTCGCCCGTGTCGATACGGGGGCAGGTGTGATCGTGTTGACCGACATGTTCGGCGGCACGCCATCCAACCTTGCAATCTCGGTGATGGAGTCCGGCCGCACCGAAGTGATCGCCGGAATGAACCTGCCGATGCTGATCAAGCTGTCGTCGATCCGCAAGGGCGATAACATGGCGGCAGCGCTCGACGAAGCGCAGGCCGCGGGCCGCAAATACATCAACGTCGCCAGCCAGCTTTTGAGCAGCAAATGAGCACGCTGTCGCCTGACAAGGACCAGATCGTCCGGGAGTTTCCGATCGTCAACCAGCGCGGGCTGCATGCGCGCGCTTCGGCGAAATTCGTCCAGCTTGCCAGCGGCTTCAACGCGTCGGTCCATGTCGAGAAGGACGGCGTCAAGGTCGGCGGCACCTCGATCATGGGCCTGATGATGCTGGCCGCCAGCCCGGGATACTCGATCCGCGTCACCGCCAGCGGCCCGGAGGCGCTCGAGGTCATGGATGCGCTGGAGCAGCTTGTCGCCTCCCGTTTCGGCGAGGAGTACTGACCTCGAAGTCGGCCCTCCAGGACATGCACGAATAAAGATTTCTTTATATCCCATTGTCGCGCGAAGCCTGATCTGCTAGTCAGGCCGGCAATTCGCGCCCTTGGAAATGTCTTCCGGCACGGCGCATCCGCTAACAATTCGCAAGTATGACAATTCGCATCGGAGCACTGCCATGACGGGTAGCAAGGACTATGTGGTCGCCGACATCTCGCTTGCCGGCTGGGGCCGCAAGGAACTCGATATCGCCGAAACCGAAATGCCGGGCCTTATGGCCTGCCGCGAGGAATTCGGCGCCAAGAAGCCGCTCAAGGGCGCGCGCATCACCGGCTCGCTGCACATGACCATCCAGACGGCGGTGCTGATCGAGACGCTGAAGGTGCTCGGCGCCGACATCCGCTGGGCTTCCTGCAACATCTTCTCGACCCAGGACCACGCCGCCGCGGCCATCGCCGAGTCCGGCATTCCGGTCTTCGCCGTCAAGGGCGAGACCCTCGAGCAGTACTGGGACTACACCGACAGGATCTTCCAGTGGGCCGATGGCGGCGTCTCCAACATGATCCTCGACGATGGCGGCGACGCCACCATGTACATCCTGATCGGCGCCCGCGCCGAGGCCGGCGAGGACGTGCTGTCCAATCCGCAGAGCGAGGAAGAGGAATACTTCTACGCCCAGGTCAAGAAGCGCCTCAAGGCTTCGCCGGGCTTCTTCACCAAACAGAAAGCGGCGATCCGCGGCGTCACAGAAGAGACGACGACCGGCGTCAACCGGCTCTACCAGTTGCAGAAGAAGGGCCTGCTGCCCTTCCCGGCCATCAACGTCAACGACTCGGTCACCAAGTCGAAGTTCGACAACAAATATGGCTGCAAGGAATCGCTTGTCGACGGCATCCGTCGCGGCACCGACACGATGATGGCCGGCAAGGTCGCGGTCGTCTGCGGTTATGGCGACGTCGGCAAGGGCTCGTCGGCCTCGCTCAAGGGTGCGGGCGCCCGCGTCAAGGTCACCGAGGTCGATCCGATCTGCGCGCTGCAGGCCGCTATGGACGGCTTTGAAGTGGTCACGCTGGAAGAGGCGGCCCCGACCGCCGACATCGTCATCACCACCACCGGCAACAAGGATGTCGTTACCCTCGACCACATGCGTTTGATGAAGGACATGGTGATCGTCGGCAACATCGGCCATTTCGACAACGAGATCCAGGTCGCGTCGCTGCGCAATCTGAAGTGGACCAATGTCAAGCCCCAGGTCGACATGATCACCTTCCCGGACGGCAAGCGGATGATCCTCCTGTCGGAAGGCCGCCTGCTCAATCTCGGCAACGCGACCGGCCATCCGAGCTTCGTCATGTCGGCCTCTTTCACCAACCAGGTGCTGGCCCAGATCGAGCTGTTCACCAAGGGTGAGCAGTACCAGAACCAGGTCTATGTGCTGCCCAAGCATCTCGACGAGAAGGTCGCGCGCCTGCATCTCGACAAGCTCGGCGCCCGCCTGACCGAACTATCGGGCGAGCAGGCAGCCTATATCGGCGTCACACCGCAGGGTCCGTTCAAGCCGGAACACTACCGCTATTAACCAAATCCGGATTTACCACTAGATATTGACGCCGGGCGATTGACTTTTCGCCCGGCTTTATTTTTGCACCGAATGATTCTTCACGCCGATTCCGGCAGGCGCTATTGTTGTGATTCGCGGGTCCGGGGACGAGGACCGGCGTACGCATCAGGGCGGTCTTGCATTCAGGCGGCGAAGAGGACCAAGACATGCCGGGGGATAACCCGCTTCAGGCGGGAAAGGCCGTTTCCGGCGGCCATGACGAGTCGAGGACCATGGGCTCCGCCCCGCGAGGCGAGCGCCTTTCATGGCGCGCCCGTGCGGGATTGTTTCTTGCCGGCTCCGCTCTCGCCTGCCCCTTGGCGGGCGCGGTCGCGCATGCCCAGACCGCCGGCGCCGCCGTGGCCAGTCTTTCGATCAGCACCATCGAGGTCGTACAGCTGGCGGTGTTCGTCGGCGTGACGGGTACGGCATTCCTGTCGGCCATCGTTCTCATCCGCGAACGGGCGCGTACCTCGGCGGAGAATGTCGAGCTGAGAAGCCGCGTCGCCGACGTCAGCGCGGCGTTGCGGCGTTCGGAAGCGCTGCTCAACCTGCGCGATCAGCGTGTCGTCGTCTGGGCCTCGGAAAACAAGAAACCCGAACTCATCGGCACATTGCCGACCGAAAGCGGTGCGCCGGAGGACCGGGCCGCGTTCCTCGCCTTTGGCCGCTGGCTGATGCCGCGTTCGGCGGCGGCACTCGAACATGCCGTGGCGGGTTTGCGCGAAAAGGGCAGGCCGTTCGACCTGGTGATCGAATCCCAGGCCGGCGCTCCACTGGAAGTGCATGGCCGCAAGAGCGCGGCCCATGTGCTGGTGCGGTTTGTCTCGCTTTCCGAGACGCAGCGCAGCCAGGCTCGGCTCAAGATCGACAACCAGCGGCTGGCCACCGATCATGACACCATGATCGGGCTGCTCGAGGCGCTGAAGATGCCGGCATGGCTGCGTGACGAGCATGGCCGCCTGAAATGGGTCAACCGGGCATATGCCGACGCGGTCGAAGCCGAGAGCGCGGAAGCCGCCGTGCGTGACGCCAAGGAATTCCTCGGCGGCCAGGCGCGCGAGGCCATCGCCACGCAGCACAAATCGCATCCGGTCTTCGAGCAGTCGCTTTCGACGGTGATCGAAGGCGACCGCCGCGTGTTCGCCGTGACCGACTTTGCCGGCGCCGACGGTTCGGCCGGCCTTGCCTGCGACACCAGCGCCATCGAGGCTATCCGTGGCGAATATGAGCGGACCGTGCGCAGCCACGCCGATACGCTCGACCAGCTCAACACCGCTGTCGCCATCTTCGACACCGACGAGAAGCTGCGCTTCTTCAACCAGGCTTTCCAGAAGCTGTGGGGGCTCGACAGCGGCTTCCTGCACAGCGCGCCCGACAACGCCCTTTTGCTCGACCGGCTGCGCAGCGAGGGCAAGATCGCCGAACAGCCGGAGTGGCGCCGCTGGAAGGAAGGCCTGCTCAGCGCCTATCGTGCGGTCGAATCGCAGGAACACTGGTGGCATCTGCCGGATGGCAAGACGATCCGCGTCGTCGCCAACCCGCAACCCAAGGGCGGCGTCACCTGGGTGTTCGAGAACCTGACCGAGAAGATGGATCTCGAAAGCCGCTACCGCACCGCGGTTCGGGTCCAGGGCGAAACGCTCGACAACCTCGCCGAAGGCGTCGCGGTGTTCGGCCCCGACGGCCGGCTGCGGCTGTCGAACCCGGCCTTTGCCACGCTGTGGGGATTGGACGCGGAAGCCGCCAAGCCCAATGTGCACGTATCGGCCATACGCGAGCTGTCCGATCGGCAAGCGGTCGAGAGCCCTTGGCCCGGCTTCGTCGCCGCCATCACCGGCTTCGACGACGAGCGCCGCGACCGCCACGGCCAGACCGAGCTCAACAACGGCACCGTGCTGCGTTACGCCGTGATTCCGCTGCCCAACGGGCAAGTGATGATGACCTTCGTCGACGTCACCGACAGCGTCCACATCGAGCGCGCGCTCAAGGACAGGAACGAGGCGCTCGAGAAATCAGACCAGCTCAAGAACGAATTCGTCCAGCATGTGTCCTACGAACTGCGGTCGCCGCTGACCAACATCATCGGCTTCACCGAGTTGCTGTCGCTGCCGGCGACCGGCCCTTTGACGCAGAAGCAGCGCGAATATGTCGAGCATGTCGGCTCGTCCTCATCGGTGCTGCTGACCATCGTCAACGACATACTCGACCTGGCGACGGTCGATGCCGGCATCATGCAGCTCGATATTTCCGAAGTGCATGTCGACCGCACCATCGCGGCCGCCGCCGAGCTTGTCGCCGACCGGCTGGAGGAGCATTCGATCCGGCTCGCGGTCGACGCCGCCGCCGCGCCAAAGACCTTCCATGGCGACGAAACCCGCATCCGCCAGATCCTCTACAATCTGCTGAGCAACGCCGCCAATTACGCGCCGGAGGCCAGCACCATCCGGCTGGCATGCCGCCGACTGGCGGACGGAGTCGAGTTCTCGGTTCACGACGACGGGCCCGGCATGCCGCCCGACGTGCTCGATTCGGTGTTCCGCCGCTTCGAGCCGCGCGCCAATGGCGGCCGCCGGCGCGGCGCCGGCCTCGGCCTGTCCATCGTCAAGAGCTTTGTCGAACTGCATGGCGGCGCCGTTCGCATCGAAACCGGCAGGGATAAGGGCACGACCGTCATCTGCACCTTTCCCGACATGCCGGGTATCCGCGCAGCGGCCGAGTAGCGCGCTCGATGACGGAACCGGTGCTGGAGCATTTGCTCGCCGACGAGACCCAGACAGCGCGGCTGGGCGAGGATCTTGCGCTGGCTCTGCGCGTGGGCGACGTGCTGGCGCTCAAGGGCGATCTCGGCGCCGGCAAGTCGACGCTGGCAAGAGCGCTCACCCGGACGCTGGCCGACGATGCCGGTCTCGAAGTGCCGAGCCCGACCTTCACCCTGGTGCAGAGCTACGACACGCGCATCCCGGTCCATCATTTCGACCTCTATCGCCTGTCGTCGGCGGCCGAGCTGGACGAACTGGGCTTCGAGGAAGCGCTAGCGCAAGGTGCAGCCCTTATCGAATGGCCGGAACGGGCTGACGGCTATCTGCCCAGGACGACGGTGCTGATCGAACTCGTCCAGCATGGCGAGGGCCGGCTGGCCCGACTGTCGGGGCAAGGCGCGACCTTCGACCGTGTCGCGCGCTCGCTGGCCATGCGCGGCTTCCTGGAGAGCGCCGGATGGGGGGAAGCGCGGCGCCGGCATTTCATCGGCGATGCCTCGGCCCGCTCCTACGAGATCGTCTCGCTTGCCGGCGAGGCGCCGCGCGTGCTGATGAACTCGCCGCGGCTGGTGCTCGGCCCTCCCGTGCGCGACGGCAAGCCCTATGCGGTGATCGCCCACACCGCGCAGTCGGTGTCCGCCTTCGTCGCCATCGACCGTGCGCTGCTAGCCGCCGGAGTCGCGGTGCCCAGGATCGACGCGCAGGATCTCGACCAGGGTTTCCTGCTGCTCGAGCATCTGGGCTCGGAAGGCTTTCTCGACGGCAATGGCGAGCCGGTCGCCGAACGTTACGAGGCGGCAGCCGAATTGCTCGCCATGATGCACGGCAAGGCCTGGCCTCACCGGATGGAGGCCGCTCCCGGCGTCGTTCATGACGTGCCGCCCTTCGATCGCGACGCCATGCTGATCGAAGCGGACCTGCTGATCGACTGGTACGTGCCGGCGATATCGGTCGGCCCGGCGAGCGACGCGCTGCGTTCCGGCTACCACAGGACATGGAACGCGCTTCTCGACCGGCTGCAAGGCAGCGAATACACGCTGATGCTGCGCGACTTCCACTCACCCAACATCATCTGGCGCGGCGAACGGTCCGGCCTCGACCGGCTCGGCATCGTCGACGTCCAGGACGCGCTGATCGGGCCCGCCGCCTATGACGTCGCTTCGCTTGCCATGGACGCCCGCGTCACCATGTCACCCGAGATCGAGAAGCGGACGCTCGATGCCTATCTCGCGGCGCGTCATGCAGCGGGCGACTTCGATGAAGCAGGCTTCCTCGAAGCCTATGCAATCATGGCCGCGCAGCGCAATTCCAAGATTCTGGGCATTTTCGTGCGTCTCGAAAAACGCGACGGCAAACCCTATTATCTCAAGCACCTGCCGCGCATCCGCGACTATCTCAGGCGGGCGCTGTCGCATCCCGCGCTCGCCGACCTGCGGGATTTCTACAGCGCGCACGGGCTGCTGGAGGAACGAGCGCTGTGACAACGAAACCGGAGACCGCCATCGTTCTTGCCGCCGGGCTCGGCAAGCGCATGCGGCCGATCACCGACACCATGCCCAAACCTCTGGTCCGGATCGCCGGCAAGACGCTGCTCGACTGGGGCCTCGACAGCCTGGCCGCGGCCGGCGTCGGCAAGGCGGTGGTCAATGTTCATTATCTTCCCGAACAGATCGTCGCCCATGTCGCCGCTCGCCGCGCGCCCCGCATCGTCATTTCCGATGAGAGCGACCGGCTGCTCGATTCCGCCGGCGGCATCGTCAAGGCGCTGCCGGAGCTCGGCCGGGAGCCCTTCTACATCCTCAACGCCGATACATTCTGGATCGACCACGGCCCGCTCAATCTCGGGCGGCTTGCCCTTGCATGGGACGCCGCGAAAATGGATATTCTGCTGATGCTGGCGGATCTCCACCAGGCGACGGGACACTGTGGCAGCACCGATTTCCTGGTGGCGCCGGATGGCGCCCTGCGGCGTTCAAAAGGCGATCCTGCCGGCCTGATCTATGCCGGCGCCGCGATCATCCACCCGCGCCTGTTCAAGGGCGCACCAGCCGAACCGCATTCGCTCAACACCTATTTCGACAAGGCGATTGCCGGCGGCCGCCTGTTCGGCATGCCGATGCATGGCCACTGGATAACCGTCGGCACGCCCGATGCCATTCCGCTCGCCGAAGACGCGGTGGCCGGTGCACTCATCGGATCGCAATGAGCGGCTCAAGCCGCGTTTTCTCCATTCCCTCCGGAGCGCCGTTTCTGCCGACGCTGGCCGAGGCGCTGCTTGACGGCCGCCTTGTCCCCGGGTTTCGTTTCGAAGGCGACCCGCTCGCCCTGGCCGACGTCACCATCTATGTGCCGACGCGCCGCGCCGCACGTGCCTTGCGCGGCGTCTTCGTCGACAGCCTGAAGGCGCGTGGCGGCGGCGGTTCGGCGATCCTGCCGGTGATCCGCCCGCTCGGCGAATTCGACGAGGATGAGGCCGCGTTCGATGCCGAGCCAACCGTGGCAATCGATCTCGCGCCACCGATCGCCGCCACCGAGCGGCTGTTACTGCTGACGCCGCTGGTGCGGGCGTGGAAACGCCGGTTGCCCGCCCATGTCGCGGCCCTCTTCGCCGAGGAGATCGTCGTCCCGGCCTCCACCGCCGACGCGATCTGGCTGGCGCGCGATCTGGCCGGGCTGATGGACGAGATCGAGACGGAAGGCACCGACTGGGCCAAACTCGCCGGCCTGGTGAACGGGAACCTTGCCGGATGGTGGCAGGTGACGCTCGAATTCCTCGGCATCGTCACCGACGCCTGGCCGAGATTCCTCGAAGAGAGCGACCGCTCCAACCCGGCCGCGCATCGCAGCGCCCTGATCCGTGCCGAAGCGGCGCGGCTGCGGCGCAATCCGCCCGCCGGGC
>NZ_JAPYKP010000163.1:0-13691 GCF_037179725.1 Mesorhizobium sp. Cs1321R2N1
GCGCCCGAAGCGGCGGCGGCCGGGGAGTGGGCGGTCTGGGGAGGCTTGGCCGGGTGGACGGGTGCCGGCGGCGACGTTGCCGTTTCCGTCAATAGGGCTGGGGGCCTGTTGGCGTAATCGCGGAAGTTGGAAGGAAGTTCGGGCATCGCCGGTGTGGACGGTGCGGCGGCTTTGCCCGGTGCCGGCGCGACCGGTGCGGTCTCCGCGGGCTTTGCTGGTTCGGCGGGCTTGGCCGGCTCGGCGGCGGGAGCTGCCGCTGTCGTCGCGGCGATCTCGGTGATACGGCCGTCGAGCTTTGGCGTATAAGGCCGGTGCGCGCCGAGATAGTCGGCGACGACCTGTTCGAGGCCAGGGCCGTAATCATAGGCATTCCTGGCCTTTTCGGCGAAGACCTTGTAGCCGTCGCCGCCCTGGCGGACATAGTTGTTGGTGGCGACCAGATAATCCTCGTCGGGATTGATCGGCGTCCAGGCGCCGTTTTCCATCACCTCCACCGACTTCACGCGGCCGGCATTGGGCGCGACCGACTTGTCGAAGGAATATTTGAGCCCCGCGACCTGCGGGAAGCGGCCGGCGCCGTCCTCGATCTGGCTGAGACCGGCTTCGAGCCCGGCGACCAGATCCTTGCCGGAAATCTGGAAGGTCGCCAACGTGTTCTGGAACGGCAGCACGGTCAGCACCTCGCCCATGGTGACGGTGCCCTTGTCGATCGAGGCGCGCAGGCCGCCACCGTTGGAGATGACGATCTCGACGCCCTGTCCCTTGACGCGGTCGAGTATGGCGTCGGAGACGAGATTGCCCATCTCGCATTCCTTGGCGCGGCAGCTTTCGCGGCTGCCGTCGATCACGTCGGTGGTCTCGGCCACTTCCTTGTTCTTCAGCGCCTCGATCGGCGCGCCGAGTTCCTTGATGCGGGCGAGCACCGCGGGATCGGGCGTGATCGACTTGTCGAGATAGATCGGGTCGCCGCTCGCCGATTTGACGACGCCATTGTCGTCGAACACCACCTTGAATTCGCCGAGATATTTCGAATAGGACGCCGCCTGCACCACCGGAACCTTGTAGCCGCCAGGGTTGTCGACCATCGTCGGGTAGGGGCCAGCCGCCTTCGGATCGGTGTTCGATAGCAGCGTGTGGCTGTGGCCGCCGACCACGACATCGATGCCGGGGATCTTGGCAATGATGTCGCGTTCCCTGTTGTAACCTATATGGGTGACGGCGATGATCTTGTTGACGCCTTCTCCCTTGAGTTTCTCGACTTCGGCCGTGATCGACTTGACGTCGTCCTCTATTGTGATGTTGGGGCCGGGGGAGGCGAGTTCGGGCGTGTCGTTGGTGACGGCGCCGATGATGCCGATCTTCTGGCCGCCGACCTCGACCACGATCGACGGCTTGACGCGGTCGCCGAGCTTGGACTGCGCGTTTGCCTTGACGTTGGCGCCGAGAACCGGGAACTTGATCATGTCGAGGAACGGCGCCAACGCCGTTTCGCCGTCGTCGAACTCATGGTTGCCGAGCGCCATGGCGTCGAACTTCATGTCGTTGAGGAACTCGCCTTCGACCTTGCCCTTGTACGTCGTGTAGAACAGCGAGCCTTGGAAATTGTCGCCGGCGCTGAGCAGCAACACGTTCTGGCCTTCCAGCTTTTTGCGTTCCTGGGCGATGGCGGTGATCAGCCGGCCGGCGCCGCCGATGCACTCGCCCTTGGCCTCCTCCTCAGCAGAGCAGGTCGACTCATATTTGTTGTTGCCTTCGATGCGGCTGTGCCAGTCATTGATGTGCAGGATGTTCAGTGTGTAGTCGGCAAAGGATGCCCCGGCCGACAGGCCAAGCGTCGACGCGGAAAGGGCGGCAATGGCGGCAAGCTTCTTCATCTTCGTCTCCCGGTAGGCTGATCGGACGCGTCTAACGCCCTTGCTTGACTGGGATATTACAGCCAGCGTTTCGATCATGTTCCCATCGCGTTCCGGCTGACGCAAGCGGAAATGCGGCGGTATTTCCAGGCGCAAAAAGGACGGCGACCAAGCGGCCGCCGTCCTTTGTGACTGGAATGTTCGCCGGGTTCAGGTGCGCCGCGTCAGCACGAAATTCTGGCCGGCGGAGCTGGTGCAGTTGAGCTGGCTGGTAGACACCATCAGGCAATTGAAGCTCACCGGGGTTTGGCGGATCAGCGAGGTGCCGTTGATCTGCACCGACGTGGCGCCGGTCATCGTGTAGCTGCCGTCGGCAAGCTTCTGTCCCGTGTCGGTGGCGACGGTCGTGAAGGTGCCGCCGCCGGTGAAGGTCGACAGGCCGGTACCCTTGGCATCGATCCAGGAACCTTCGACGCCTTTCGGCGTGGCAGCCATCGGCGGCTGGTCGGGACCGCTGGTGGCACAGGCAGCAAGCATCGAGGCAAGGGCACCCGCCATACCCATCGAAAGAACTTTGCGCGCAATCGTCATATGAAATCCTCTCCAAACGCGTCGGTCCAAAAATCGGGCCGATTTCTGGGAAGCACGACGCGAACGTCCAAAGTGCTGGGGTATGCTTCAAGCGTCCAACGGACGCACATCGCCACCCCAGGCCGCATCCCTTCAATCGCCCGATTTCCGGGCGATTGCAAGGCAATGACACATGGTCCGGGTGATGCTATCGGACGAGGATGTTGCGGAATTGCCACGGGTCGCTGCGGTCGAGGTCTTCCGGGAAAAGGCCCGGGCGTCTGTCGAGCGGCGTCCAGTCGGTATAGTAGCCCTTGACCGGTCCGAGATAGGGCGACTGCACGTCCAGGCAGCGCTTATAGTCCATCTCGTCGGCCTCGACGATGCCGGCGGCTGGATTTTCCAGCGCCCAGACCATGCCGGCCAGAACCGCCGAGGTGACCTGCATGCCGGTGGCGTTCTGATAGGGGGCCAGCTTGCGCGCCTCGGCAAGCGACAGCTGGGAACCGTACCAGTAGGCATTCTTGTCGTGGCCATAGAGCAGGACGCCGAGTTCGTCGACACCGTCGACCAGTTCGTTCTCGTCGAGCACGTGGTGCACCGGCTGCGGCTTGCCGGCGGCACCGAACATCTCGTCCAGCGACAGCATGGCATCGTTGCAGGGATGATAGGCGTAGTGGCACGTCGGGCGGTATTGAACCTTGCCCTTCTTGGAGTGCACGGTGAAGAAATCGGCGATCGAGATCGCCTCGTTGTGCGTCACCAGCAGGCCATATTGCGGTCCCGGCGTCGGGCACCAGGAGCGCACGCGGGTGTTGGCGCCAGGCTGCTCCAGATAGATCGCGGCCTTGGAGCCGTGCTTGTGCTTCTTGCCGTTCTTGGGCATCCAGGTCTCATGCGTGCCCCAGCCGAGCTCGGCCGGCTGCAATCCCTCGGAGATGAAGCCCTCGACCGACCAAGTGTTCCAGAACACATCCATCGGCTTGGGCTTCTTGGTGCGCTGGGTGTCGCGTTCGGCGATGTGGATGCCCTTGACCCCGGCCTTCTTCATCAGTTTCCCCCAGCCCTCGCGGTCTTCCTGCGCCGGCTCGGAGAACTCCATGCCAAGATCGGTGGCCAGATTGACCAGCGCCTGCTTGACGAACCAGGACACCATGCCGGGATTGGCACCGCAGGTGGAGACGGCGGTGGCGCCGCCGGGCTTGTCGTGCTTTTCCTTGAGCAGCGCCTCGCGCAACGCATAGTTGGTGCGGCTGGCATTGTCGGCCTTGGCGTCGAAATAGAAGCCAAGCCAGGGCTCGACGACGGTGTCGATGTAAAGCACGCCGAGCTTGCGGCAGAGTCGCATCAGGTCCACCGAGCCGGTGTCAACCGACAGGTTGACGCAAAAGCCCTGGCCACCGCCATTGGTCAGCAGCGGCGTCAAAAGCTTCTTGTAATTCTTCTCGGTCACCGCTTCCTGGACGAAGGTGATGCCGCGCTCGTCGAGCAGCTTGCGATCGGTATCGCGCGGATCGATGACCGTCATGCGCGACTTGTCGAACTTGAAATGGCGTTCGATGAGCGGCAGCGTTCCGTGTCCGATCGAACCAAAGCCGATCATCACCACGGGGCCGGTGATCTCACCGTAAACGGGCCAGTTTTCATTCGCCATTTTATCGAGCACTCCTTCAACTGCGTGCAAAAGCCCGGCAACGACGTGCAAAGACCGAGCAACCGCTTGCAAAAACCGGGCATTTTCGCTCAACGGCCATGCGCTACATCACAGATCATTGTCATAAACCAGCGAAAACCGCCAACCCGCGACTACGCGTCCTTCGCCATGTGGTTAAGGACAGCAGTCAGCCGATCGCGATCCGACGTCAGCCCCTTGTAGTCAAGCTGCGTCTGGTCCAGCGCATTGAGCTGGTCGGCGAAGGAGACCGCCAGCGTTGCCCGTTCCGGGTGCCGCGCCAGCACGGCGAGCGGGTCGAGATGAATGCGGATGGTGAACAGGATATCGCGCGAAGCCGGCAGTTTGCGCAGCGTCTGACGTTCGACGCGGATGAAGGCGTGCGCCTTGACGTCACCGTCGGGGAAACGCGTCGGCCGGCTGGTGGCGCGGTCGATGCGCTCGACATTGGACAGCGGATGGTAGAGCGCGTCGCCTGACTGGATCGACCAATTGTAACGCTCGACGGCCTGGCCCTGCAGGCCATCGAACATTCGGTTGATGAGATCGGCCGGCCTTGTGCCCGGGCCGAAGCCCGGCACCGGCTCATGGATCCGCTGCAGCGGCTTGCCGAATTTTTCGGTAAGCGCCCAGGACGAGGGGAAACACAGCGAACCCGCGGCCAGACGCCAGCCGTCTTCGCCCCGCCGCATGAGGATCAGGTCTTCCTGGACCAGCAGCGAGGCCGCGACCAACGGAGCGCCGGCGAGGCTGGAAGGGATGGCGGGATGGCTCGTCGTGCCCACGACCGCAACGCCCGCATCGCTGCGCCGGTGGGTGTCGGGAAATCTTTCCCGCAGGTAGGCGCCGAGCAAGTCGAGCACCTCTTGCTGGGCAGCGCGCGTGCCGTCCTCCTCGACGAAGACGCGCGCGGGGATTTCGTCATAGAGCCGGCGCTTTTCGGCGAGATAGGGCAGCAGGTGACCGTCGACCTCGATCCAGTTCGCGGGGTCGAGCGGCTTCAGCCCGATGGTGAAGAGTTTCGACGAGCCGTCATAGGGTGTGTGGGTAGGTTGCCGGAAACTCATGCCTCTTTGAACGAGCCCAAACCGGCGGCGGTCATCCGCGCCGTGAATTCGGTGATGTCGTAGTCGGCGGCGCCCGCCTGGGCGAAAGGATCGGCTGCCAACCTGGCATCGAGCACTTCGCGGGAGCAGCGTGCGATGATGACGCCGCCGGTTCTTGGCCGCTTGGGCCCGGACGCAACGAAGATGCCTTCGGCATAACAGGCTTCCAGCCATTCGATATGGCCTGGCGCCAAGCGGTCGATCTCGGTGAGCGGCACCTTGTAGTTCAGCGACACGACGAACATTGCATTCTCCGGGCTTGGGTCACGCCAGCCTGGCGGGGATCAGCCCGCGCAGCGAATTGCCGACGAACAGCGCCTTGGCGGATTTCAGGTCATCCAAGCTGTAGATCGCTTCAGTGGCGCGGCCTTCATCCAGAAGCACCGCGCGCAATACGCCAGGCAGCAGGCCGCAATCGAGCCGGGGCGTCGCCAGGATGCCGTCGCCGAAATCGGCGAAGACATTGGTGATCGTGCCTTCGCAGATTTCGCCGCGCTCGTTGGCCAGCAACACCTCATCGGCCTGGGTGATGAGATATTCGGAGCGGGCATGGATGTAGAGCTGCCGCCGGCTGGTTTTGTGGCGCAGCAGCATGTTGCTCGAATCGAGCCTCGTCCGTGCCAGCCGCAGCGCCCACACCTTGTCGGCGGCAAGCGGTTCATAGGGCTGCGCCGAGGCGTTGGCCGCGCCATCGCGCGACAGAGCGAGCCGCGTGCGCATGGCGATGGGTGATCGATCGACCGCGCCACTCAGGGCTTCGCCGACCTTTTGCGGATCATGGCTGAAGCCCAGTTCCGCCGCCGATCCATAAAGACGCGCAAGATGGCGATCGAGGCGCAGGAAACCCGAGGCGGGTTCCCAGCGCATGGTCTCGATCAGCTCGAAATCGGCGGCGTCCCCGTCGCGAAGCGGGCTTTGAGCAGACATTCCTGGTACTCCTCTTCCGCGACCGAATCGAAGACGATGCCGCCGCCGACATTGTAGACGGCCTCGCCGCTGGCAAAGAGCGAGATGGTACGGATCGCCACGGAAAAGCGCATCGTGCCGCCGGGCGCGATCCAACCGATGGCGCCGCAATAGACGTCGCGGGGCGTGCCTTCCAGATCGTGCAGGATCTCCATGGCGCGGATCTTCGGCGCGCCGGTGATCGAGCCGCAGGGAAACAGCGCCGCGAAGATCTGGCGTATCGAGAGGCCGGGCAGCAGCTGGGCCCTGACGTCGCTCACCATCTGGTGCACGGTCGGGTAGGTCTCGATGCGGAACAGTTCCGGTACCTCCAGCGTGCCGACCTCGCTGATCAGCGATATGTCGTTGCGCAGGAGATCGACGATCATCCGGTTCTCGGCCTGGTTCTTCTCGTCGTTGCGCAGGAAATTCTTCTGCCGCTCGTCCTCGTCCCTTGTCGCGCCGCGCGGTGCGGTACCCTTCATCGGGTGCGTCTCGATCCTCCCCGCCGCATCGATCTCGAAGAACAGTTCGGGCGAGCGCGACAGAACGATTGGATCGCCGAGCGCGACCAGCGCGCCATATTTCACCGGCTGGCGTTCGGTCAGCGCGTCGAAGGCGGCGAGCGGATCGCCGGACCATTGCGCGTGCACCGGAAAGGTGAGGTTGCCCTGGTAGCAATCGCCTTGCCTGATGTGCCGGTGCAGCCGCGAGAACCGCTTCTCGTAGTCCTCGAACGACCACGTCGCCCTTGCATCGAAGATCGGGCCGTTGGTCGGCGTGCTTGGCGGCGGCACCGCCTCTTCATCGGGAGCATCGAAGACCCCGAGGCAGACCAGCGGGGCCCGGCGCCGGCCCGGGAGCAGGGGAACGAGTTTCGGCTCGAGCAGGTAACCGGCCTCGTAGGAGAAATAGCCGGCGAGCCATTTGCCGGCGTCGTGCGCGGCCTGCGCTGCTTGCAACGCGGCCGGGAAATCCTTGGCCTCATGCGCGACGATAACATCGGCCGGCCGCTCGAAAACGAGCTGGCGCGCGCTTTCGTCGTTGCGGAAAATTGCGGCTGGCAGGGACATGGGAACCGGGATCGATGTAGCCGACGATCGCTCTATATGGGGGGCCGGGCGCACGCAATCGAGGGAACGGCACGCTGTCCCTCAAAGCCGACCTTTGCCGCATCGAACCTTGCGATCAAAAAGAAAGCGGCGGCGCCCTTGGCGCCGCCGTGACATCGTCCCTGTATCCATCGCTCAGGTGTTGCTGGCGGTTCCGGCAGTCGGAAACTGCCTGGCGAATTCGGCCTCGTTGCCGGCGGCGAGCAGCTTGGCCTGCTCGATCCAGCGTTCGCGCGCGATGCGGCCGTCGAAGTTCATGACGTCCTCGATCCGCTTGATGTCGGCTGATGTCCAGGCGGCGATCTGGGCGAAGCTGGTAACGCCTTGCGCCTTGAGCAGCTTTTCGTTGACCGGGCCGATGCCGATCAGCCGGCGCAGATTGTCGGGCTTGCCCGACGCCGGCTTGGCTGCTGCTGTTGCGGCCTTCTTTGCGGCGGGCGCTGCCTTGGGCGCGGCCGAGGTCTTCGCCGGAGTTTTGGTCGCTGGAGCCTTGGTCGGCGAAGCCTTGGGCACCGCTGCCGAAGCGGTTGCGGATTTGGCCGCCGCGGGCTTCGGCGCCGTCTTTGCCGGGGCGGCCTTCGCGGCGGCTGGCTTGGCTGTCGCCGGAGCGGATTTGCCAACGGCAGGCGTCGACATCAGAGCTGCCGGTGGTTGACTTGACGCCTTTGCTCCGCCAGCGCCCGACGAGGCCTGCGCCTCGCGCAGCTGACGCTCGAGATCGGAGCGGGTCTTGCCGCATGCATTGAGTTCGCCGGTCAGGCGGTCGCTGTCGGCGCGCAGCTTGTCGCGCTCGCTGCGGGTGCGATCGACGTCGCCGCGCAAACTGTCGAGTTCACCGCGCAGACGCCCCCAGATGAACCAGCCGACCAACACGCCTACCAGGAACGCCAGGATCACGTAGAAAAAAGTGCCCATTGTCTCTCTCCAGTCAGATCCGTCTGCCGTGGGTCAAGACCTTCGGCGCAGGACTACTCGATGATGGTTCCGCGGTTCGCGGAACAGCCGGCTTCGGTTCGAGCTGTCGGCGATCGGCTTTGCCTGCCCATGGCCAACGGCCGTCGTCGCGTTCGCCTGAGCGCACGGCCGGCCGGGACTTTCCCTCGCCGATCCGCATGCGCTCCGGCTGAGCTTAAAGGGAAAGCTACCATAGAGCTTGCGGAAAGCTATGGGAAAACGTCCGTGGAGAGTTCTTCAAGAACAAATATTTAGGGCAAGAATAGCGCGGCCCAAACATGCATTCCGGCTAAACTGTTCTTGCCGGGCGAGAGGCGACTCAATCGTCCAGCGTTTCCAGTTCGTCGATCAGGCCGCCGATCACGGCGAGCCCGATCTGCCAGAAGGCGGGGTCGGTGGCGTCGAGACCGAAAGGCGCCAGAAGCTCCGAATGATGCTTGGTGCCGCCGGCACGCAGCATCTCGAAATATTTGTCCTGAAAGCCGCGCTCGGCATTCTGGTAGACCGCATAGAGCGAGTTGACCAGACAGTCGCCGAACGCATAGGCATAGACGTAGAAGGGCGAGTGGATGAAATGAGGGATGTAGGTCCAGAACACCTCGTAACCCTCGCGCAACTTGATCGCCGGCCCCAGGCTCTCGGCTTGCACCTCCAGCCAGAACTGGCCGAGCCTGTCGGATGTCAATTCACCGTTGCGACGCTCGGCATGCACCTTGCGCTCGAATTCATAGAAGGCGATCTGGCGTACCACCGTGTTGATCATGTCCTCGACCTTCTGGGCGAGCATGGCTTTGCGCTCGCGCCGGTCGGTGGTCCGCTCGAGCAGCGAGCGGAAGGTCAGCATCTCGCCGAAGACGGATGCCGTCTCCGCCAGAGTCAGCGGCGTCGAGGCCATCAGCGCGCCCTGGCCGGCGGCCAGCACCTGATGCACGCCGTGCCCGAGTTCATGCGCCAGCGTCATCACGTCGCGCGGCTTGCCCATGTAGTTGAGCAGCACATAGGGGTGAGCCGATGGCACGGTCGGGTGGGCAAAGGCGCCGGGAGACTTGCCCGGACGCACCGGCGCGTCGATCCAGTTGCGGTCGAAGAAGGTGCGCGCGATCTCGGCCATCTCGGGCGAGAAGCGGTGATAGGCCGACAGCACGGTGTTCCTGGCCTCGTCCCAGCCGATCACCGCCTGCGGCGTCTCCGGCAAGGGCGCGTTGCGGTCCCAGTGGTTCATCACCTCCATGCCGAGCCAGCGCGCCTTCATGGCGTAGTAGCGGTGCGACAGGCGCGGATAGGCCTCACGCACCGCGGTGGCGAGCGCATCGACCACGCCGCGCTCGACGCGGTTGGCGAGGTGGCGTGAATCGGCGATGTCCTCGAAACCGCGCCAGCGGTCCGAAATTTCCTTGTCCTTGGCCAGCGTGTTGGTGATCAGCGTGAAGATGCGCAAATTCTTGCGGAAGGTCGTGGCCAATGCCTCCGAGGCGCGCCGGCGAACCTCGCCATCGGCATCCTGCAGCCGGTTGAGGGCCGGCTCCAGCGTCAATTCCTCGCCGTCGACATCGAAGCGAAGATCGGTCATCGTCTCGTCGAACAGGCGGTTCCAGGCGCCGCGCCCGGTGATCGATTTTTCGTGGAAAAGCTGCTCGACGCGGTCCTCGAGCTGATAAGGCTTGTCCATGCGCAGATCGAGCACCCACGGGCGGTAATGCCCGAAGGCGGGGTCGCTGGCCAGCGCGCCTTCGATCGCCGCATCGTCGATCAGGTTCAGCTCGAGCGCGAAGAACAGAAGATGCGCGCTGGCGTCGGTCATCTTCTCCTGGATGTCGCCATAGAGCTTGGCGCGCTGCGGATCGGCGGTGTTGCCGGCATAGACGAGGCCGGCATAGGAGACGATGCGGCCGATCAGTTCCTCGAGTGCCTCGTAGGCGGCAAGCGCCTCGCCCAGCCTGCCGGCGCTGCCGCGCCCGGCCTCGGCGGCTAGCGTGCCTTTCCAGCGGGCCTCGAATACGATGGCGTCGGCGGCCGCTTTGGCAATGTCGCGCTTCAGTTCCGGCGCCGCTATGCCGGCATAAAGATCGGCGAGGTTCCATTCCGGCAGATCGCCAAGCGCGGCCGCCGCACCCTGACCGGACGCTGGCGCCGCAATCCGATCAAACATCATGCGCATCGACATACCTTCTTTGAATCAAGTGGCCTGAGTTGAATCAAGTGCCAGACTCAACGGGAATGGAGAAGCCGGTCAAATCCTAAGGAATTCGTTCACCGGGTTTTTTGAAACCTTATTTAGAACCCTGTGCCAAGATGATCCATGGGGAATTCGGGCTCGGGCAAACCAAGACAGTCATGACAGGTTCCATACTCATAGTCGATGACGATCCCGTGCAGCGCCGGCTGCTCGAGGCGGCGGTGACGCGGTTCGGCCATATCGCAATCATCGCCGATGGCGGTGCCGCCGGCCTCGAAGTCCTCGACGGGCCTGGCGCCCGCGATGTCTCGGTCGTGATCCTCGACCTTGTCATGCCCGGTCTCGACGGCATCGGCGTGCTGAAGGCGATGCGCGAGCGCGACATCAGCGTGCCCGTCATCGTGCAGACCGCACAGGGCGGCATCGAAACCGTGGTTTCGGCGATGCGCCACGGCGCTTTCGATTTCGTCGTCAAGCCGGCTTCGCCCGACAGGCTGCAGGCCTCGATTTCCAATGCGCTCAAGGTCGAGGCGGTCGAGGGCGAGGTCAAGCGCACGTCGCGCAAACGCGGCGGGCTGCTGACCTTCAGGGACATGATCACCCACAGTCCGGCCATGGACAAGGTGATACGCCTCGGCCAGAAAGCGGCGGCCTCCAACATCCCGATCCTGATCGAGGGCGAATCCGGTGTCGGCAAGGAGCTGGTGGCGCGTGCCATCCAGGGCAGCGGCGACCGCCGCTCGAAACCGTTCGTCACCGTCAATTGCGGCGCCATCCCCGACAATCTGGTGGAATCCATCCTGTTCGGCCACGAGAAAGGCTCGTTCACCGGCGCCACCGACAAGCACACCGGCAAATTCGTCGAGGCGCATTCCGGCACGCTGTTCCTCGACGAGATCGGCGACCTGCCGCTCGACGTCCAGGTCAAGCTGCTGCGCGCCGTCCAGGAGGGCGAGGTCGATCCGGTCGGCGGCCGCTCGACCGTCAAGGTCGACATCCGGCTGATTTCGGCGACGCACCGCAACCTCCTGCAGCAGGTCAAGGACGGCAAGTTCCGCGAGGATCTGTTCTACCGGCTCAACGTCTACCCGATCTTCGTGCCGCCGCTGCGCGACCGCCGCGACGACATTCCCCATCTGGTCACGCATTTCATGGAAAAGGTGGCGCCCGCGGACCCGCGCCATCGGCTGAAAGGCATTTCGGCGGCGGCACTCGCGGTGCTGCAGGCCTATGACTGGCCTGGCAACATCCGGCAGCTCGAAAACGCCGTCTTCCGCGCATCGGTGCTGTGCGAAGGCGATGTGCTGACCGCCGATGATTTCCCGCAGATCCGCGCGCAGGTGGAAGGCACTGTCAATCTTGAGGTGGACGACACGTTCGAAGCAAGCGGCGCTGCGCCGCCGCTGGCGCCGCGCGACGAGGACGTCGTGCCCGACGAGACCGCTCCGGCAACTGTGCAGCCGGCCGGGGCGCAGCCCCGCTTCGGCACGCTGCGGGCGCTCGACGAGCGCGGCAATGTGCGTGCGCTGGCCGATGTCGAACTCGAAATGATCAAGCTCGCCATCGATCACTACAACGGCCAGATGAGTGAGGTCGCCCGCCGGCTCGGCATCGGCCGCTCGACGCTTTACCGCAAGCTCAAGGAATACGGCATCGACCCGGAAACCGGCCGCGTCGACAGGCTTGCATCCTGAACCGCAAGGCCGGGACCAGCTTCCCTCGTCATTATGTGGGCTGACAGAGTGCCTTCCCGGACTATCGCGGGTCGGAGGCGGCACTCGATGTGGGTATTGTTCACGCATTGAGGCCAGTGGTAACAGATCGTGTTCGGCCAAAGCCGGAATCCTGATCTAAACCAGCGGTTTACCAAGAAACCGCGCGGACAATTTTTGACGGGATATCGCCACGGTGTTACCGCATTTCAGCTTCAATAAGCGATGATTAACCATTAGGATCGATATTCGGATGTGAAAACGACACGTCCGTTTGGGCAAATCCGGGGACAAACGGCAGCCTGCAAGGCCTTTTGATTTGAACAGAATCGAACGACTCACAAACGGGCGGCACTATCATTTGAGCGTCTGGCCGAGATGGTTGGCGGCGGTGATTGTCGCATTTGGTTTTGTTGCCGCGGCCGCCACGGGCGCCCAGGCCGAAGTTCGTTCGCTAAAGCTCTACCACCTCCACACGCACGAGAAGGCAGAGATCGTCTACAAGCGCAATGGCCGCTACGTTCCCGAGGGCCTGAGAAAGATCAACATCATCCTGCGCGACTGGCGCCGCAACGAGCCGACCAAGATGGACCCGCGTCTGCTGGATCTGGTCTGGGAGGCTTATCGCGAAAGCGGCGCCACCGATTATATCCAGGTCGTCTGCGGCTACCGCTCGCCCTCGACCAATTCAATGCTGCGCAGCCGCAGCCGCGGTGTCGCCGAGAAGAGCCAGCATATGCTTGGCAAGGCGATGGATTTCTATATTCCCGGCGTGCCGCTAAAGAAGCTGCGCAACATCGGCCTCAAGATGCAGGGCGGTGGCGTCGGCTATTACCCGACCTCCGGTTCGCCGTTCGTCCACATGGATGTCGGCAATGTGCGCCACTGGCCCGGCATCAGCCGCCAGGAACTGGTCAGCCTGTTCCCCAATGGCAAGACGCTGCATGTGCCGAGCGACGGCCGGCCGCTGCCCGGCTATGAACAGGCGCTGGCCTCCTACCAATCACGCAAGGGTTCCGGCACACCGAATATCGAGATGGCCAGCGCCGGCGGCAGCGGCAAGAAATCCGGCGGGTTTCTCTCTGCGTTGTTCGGCGGCGGTGGCGACGACGAGGCCGACGACAGCGCCGACGTGGAGACCGCTTCGGCCGCACCTGCGCCCAAGGCTAGAAATCTGAAGCCGGCCGCCGCCGCCAAGAGCAGCAACGTGCCTGGCATCGCCATCGTGGCCCCTGAGAATGCCCAACGCGCCGACATTCCGCAGGTTGCCGACGAGCAGGCTCCGGAACCGGAGAAGGACACGCCGGAGACGATTATCGCGGCGCTGCCGGCCAAGGAAATACCGCTGCCCGATTTCGCGCCGCGGCCGAAGGCCGATGTCGGCGCGCAGCCGCCTGAGAATGTTCCCTTCGCCACGGCGGATGCGACGGCCACCACCGAACAGGCAGTGGCGACGGCTCAGGCACCGGCGAACATGCCTTTCGGCAAGTCCGATCCGGCAGCCATCGCGGAAGCCGCGGCCGCCGATCCGGCGCAGGTCGCCGTCAACAACATCCCACTGCCGACATGGCGCCCCGAGCGCTCGCTGCCG
>NZ_JAPYKP010000164.1:0-13471 GCF_037179725.1 Mesorhizobium sp. Cs1321R2N1
CGCTCGCCTCGGCGCCGGGCGCGGCGACCTGCTGCGACCAGAAATCGGGCTCGAAGGGATCGCGGTAGGACGCGCCGCCCGAGGCACCCGTCGCCGGGCCTGAATTCTGCGCGCCGCCATCGCCCTTCTGGCTGACATTCTGCATGACGCCGGTATCCGTGGCGATCTCCGAGAGCACCGCATAGGGGTCGGCGAAAAGATGCTCGTCGGATTGTGGCGACTGCTGCGGCTCCTGCTTTTCCTGTTTGCGGTTGGATGAGCCCGCGGCGCCGCTGCCGTCCTGCCCGGCCTTGGTTGTCGCCTCCTGCGGGTCGTCGGCCATCAGCCCGACCGAGCGCGGCCCATTGCCGAGATCCTGGAGGCCCTTGCGGCTCGACTCACGGTCGACCAGCTTGACTGGATTGAAGTAGCTGGCGACGGCGGCCTTGGTCTGTTCGTTGGCGGCATTGATCAGCCACATGACCAGGAAGAAGCACATCATCGCGGTCATGAAGTCGGCGAAGGCGATCTTCCAGACGCCGCCATGATGACCTTCGTCGTGGTCGTCATGCCCGCGCCGCACGATGATGATCTCGTGCCTGCCATGATCGGCATCGGCGACGCTCATGACAGCACCTCAGAAAGTGTTGCCGACCATTCAGCCATGCGCGTCTCGAACACGGCCTCGTCGATGGTGACCGTCAGGTCGAAGCCGGGCGCCTCGATGAAGTCGAGATTTTCGGCACGCGGCCCAAGCGATGCCTTCAGCGTTTCGAACAGCGAGAGCGGCCCGCGGACCGTGATGCGCACGGCTTCGCCATCGCCGACGGCTTCGCGGACCGCGCCGGCGAGCGCTTCAAGCGAGCGCTTCCGCAGATCGTCGCTGACCACGCCGCCGATGATGCGGGCGACCGTGGCGCCGACAAGATCCGTCACGCGCGCCTCCATGGCATCGAGCCGCGACGAGACCGCCTTGCCGACATCGCCACCGAAGCTGTCGAGAAAGGCCTTCGCTTCCTCGGCATTGGCCCGGCGTTCCGCTTCCAGCGCTGCTTCATGCGTCGCGGCAAGCCGTTCGCCGAGCGCTGCCTCCGCCTGGGCAACCGCTTCGGCGATCAGCGTGCCGATATCGGCCGGCGGTGCCGACTCGGGTTTGTGCTCGGTGGCGGCCTGGGGCTGGCTGGCGCGTTGCGCGCGCGTGCCAAAATCAGGGAGAAGATCGAAGAGGGCTGCGGAGGGCATGGTCTACGCCGCGACTTCCTGGGCCGCCCATTTGCGCAGGATCTGCGCGGTGCGTTCCTCGTTGATGTCGACCATGCGGGCAAGCCGCTCCTGCGGGGCCGGCCTGATCTTCTGGCGCAGATCGTCGAGCGGGGTGGCGCCGGCACGCGTGCCGGGCAGGGCGCCAATGGCGGCACCCGCATCGGCGGAAGCGGCTGCCTCCGGCGTCGGCAGAGAGCGCTGGACTTCATCGAAATTGGGGCCTGCTGTGGCGGGCGTCGCCCTGGCCGTCAACGCGGCCGCCATCGGCCGCAGGCCAAAGAAGGCGACCAGGAACACCACGACGATGAAGGCCCCGGCATTGATCAGCGTGCCGGCATGCTGGCCGATGGAATCGAGCATTCCCGCCTGGGGCACCGCCTCGCCGTCCAGCCCGTCGATGAACTCGACGGCCGAGACGTCGATGACGTCGCCGCGCTTGTCGTCGAAGCCGGTGGCGGAGCTCACCATCTTCTGGATTTCGGCGACGCGCTTGGCGATCTGCTCCGGTGTCGCATCCTTGCCCAGGATCGTCTTCAGCCGATCCTGGTTGACGACGACGGCAATCGACATCTTGGTCACTGAATAGCCGTTGGAGACGGTGGCGATCTTCTTGGAATTGATCTCGTAATTGGTGATCTCCTCCTTACGGTCGTTGGCCGAGGAGGTCTGCGGACCCTCGGTGCTGGTCGCCTGGGTTTCGGGCAGGTTCTGCTCGACGCTGGCGGGAGTTGAAGCCTGCTTCTGGTTGCTGTTCTCATTGGCGCGCACCGATTGCACCGAGCGCTCGACGCGGGAATTCGGGTCGAAGATTGTCTCTTCCGTCTGACGGGTGTCGGTGTTGACCTCGGCCTTGACGCTGGCGCGGAAATTGTCCGGGCCGAGATAGGGTGTCAGAGCGCGGCGGATGTTGTCACCGATCTGCGCCTCCACGGTCTGCTCGACGCCGAGCGTGCGGGCGGCACTGGTGTTGGAGGGATCATCACCCGCGGCCAGCAGATTGCCGTTGGAATCGAGCACCGTCACCTTGTCGGCCGACAGGCCAGGCACGGCAGCGGCGACGAGGTGGCGGATCGACATGGCGCTCTTCTCCGCGTCGATGCCGGCGTAGCGGATGACGACCGAGGCGGAGGGCTGCTGTTCGTCGCGGCGGAAATTGGCGCGCTCGGACATGACGATGTGGACGCGCGCCGCCTTGATGCCGGCGATGGACTGGATGGTGCGGGCGATCTCGCCTTCCAGCGCACGCACGCGGGTGATCTGCTGCATGAAGGAGGTGAGGCCCATCGCGCCGACATTGTCGAACAGCTCATAGCCGGCATTGGCGCTGGTCGGCAGGCCCTTCTCGGCAAGCAGCATGCGCGCCTGCGCCGTGGTGCCGGCCGGCACCAGCACGGAGGTTCCGTCGGCGCCGACGTCGAAGCCGATGCCGGCTTCGCCCAACACCAGGCCGATCTGGTTCACGTCGGAGCGGTCGAGCCCGACATAGAGCGTGTCGTAGGCCGGGCGGTTGAGGTAGACCGAGGCAATGCCGATGACGCCCATCACCAGGACAGCGATGCCCGCCAGCATGGCGAGGCGCCTGACGCCAAAGCCGCGGAGATTCGAGATGATGCTCTGGATCTGTTCCGGCACGATTGAGCGACTCCCAGCATGACTGTCCGCCGGAACACTAATCCTCGAAGCTTGTGCGAAAATGAAATCGGGCCGCGCTTGCGACGCGGCCCGTGAATTGGAAATCGACGTATCCGTCGGCTAAGGTTGAATTAGCCGTTCTTGAACAGCGACAGGATCGACTGCGAGGAGCTGTTGGCGATCGACAGCGACTGGATGCCGAGCTGCTGCTGCACCTGCAGCGCCTGGAGGCGGGTCGATTCCTTGTTCATGTCGGCATCGACGAGCTGGCCGACGCCGCGGTCGATGGAGTCCATCAGGCTCTGCGTGAAGGTCTTCTGCAGGTCGATGCTGCTCTTGGCTGAACCGAGGATGGTGGCGGAGTCGGTCAACTGGCTCATGACCTTGTCGATCTTGCCGACCATCTGGGTGATGATGTCGTCGGTCACGCCGGCCGCCGTGATATCGAGATTGTAAGCGGAAACATTGTCGATCCTGGGAACCACCGCACCGGCCGCGGTCTGGCCGGCGGTGTTGGCGGCAATGTCCGTGCCGCCGCCGGCGATTGCGGCCGCATAAGCGGTATCATACAGGTTCTGGGCGGCCGCCGTGGAATAGACCGAGGTCTGGCGGTCGAGCGTGCCCTGGTTCTTGACGGCGGTGGAGAGACCGGAATCGAACAGCTTGGTGCTCTCGACATCGATGTCGATCGTGCCGAGCGAAATGGCGCCCGAGGAGGAGCGATTGAAGGACGAGACGATCTTGGCGTTGGCCTGGACGCCATCATTGGCGGCGGCGACCTGTGTCGATGTCACCGAAAGGTAATTAGAACCCGAAAAGGTGGCGGCATCGGCAAAGGACTTCATCTGCGCCTGGAGGGCCGTGATTTCGGTCTGTGTCTTCGCCTTGGCAGCAGCTGTCTGGCCAATGGTGGAGAGCAACTTGGTCTTGATCTTGCCGATCGTGTCCAGCGCATTGTTCATGCCGGTATAAGCGGTATCGACTTTCGAGGCGCCGAGGCCGAGCGCGTCCTGCACGGTCGAGAGCGCCTGGTTATCGGAGCGCATCGTCGTGGCGATCGACCAGTAGGCCGCGTTGTCGGATGCTTCGGAGACCCTGTAGCCCGTCGAGATGCGGGCCTGTGTCTGCTCAAGCGACTTGTTGGTGGCGTTGAGGCTCTGAAGTGCAGTCAACGCCGCAGCGTTCGTCATGATGCTCGCCAAGAAACTCGCTCCTTTTTCCAGACCGGTCTTTCTCAAAAACCGGCGTTGCCCTCGCGAGCCGCTCGACCCGCCCGTGGATTGCCGCCGCCCCGATTGGGCCGATTCGGTATCCGTTGTAAGTCATTGGTTAACCATGACTAGCGCGTTATGGTTAACGCCCTGTTAAAAGCTGACTTTAGAGGGTTAAGGAACAAGGGTTGCGCGGGGCTGGAGCAAACGCGAAACGGACCGCGCTTCTGGCGCGGCCCGTTTGCTTAGTTTGGTCGGTCGAGAGCGATCAGCCGCGGAAGAGCGACAGGATCGACTGCGACGAGCCGTTGGCGATCGACAGCGCCTGGACGCCGAGCTGCTGCTGAACCTGCAGAGCCTGGAGGCGGGTCGATTCCTTGTTCATGTCGGCATCGACGAGCTGGCCGACGCCGCGATCGATGGAGTCCATCAAGCTCGAGGTGAAGGTCTTCTGCAGGTCGATCGAGCTCTTGGCGGCGCCGAGCTTGGTGGCGGCGGTCGTCATGTCCTTGAGCGCGGCGTCGACGACGGTCATCATCTGCGAGATCTGGCTGTCGCTGGCCGCCGTGGTGCCCGAGAAGATGGCCAGGCTGGAGACCGAATAAGTGTCGGTGCCCGCTGCGGCAGCGCCCAGGGTCGGAGCCGAGGCGGTTGTAACCGCGGCGCCAGTGGCGCCGAGGCGGGCTGTGTCCAGAATGCCCTTGGCGGTCGGCGCAGCGCCGGCGTCATAGAGCTTGATGCTTTCGACATTGACGTCGATCGTCGAAATCGAAACCGAGCCGGTGGCGCTACGATTGAAAGCCGAAACGACTTTCACGTCGGCCGCCGTACCCGAAGCCGTGGACACCGAAAGCATGTTGGTGCCCGAGAAGGTGGCGCCATCGGCGTAGGCCTTCAACTGATCCTGAAGTGCCTTGATTTCGACCTGGGTCTTTTCCTTGGAGGCGTCGGTCTGACCGTAGGACGCGGTCAGCTTCTGCTGGATCGAGTTGATGGTGGTGATCGCGCTGTTCATGCCGGTGTAGGCGGTGTCGACCTTCGAGGCGCCGAGGCCGAGCGAGTCCGAAACGGTGGACATGGCCTGGTTGTCGGAGCGCATCGTGGTCGCGATCGACCAGTAGGCGGCGTTGTCCGAAGCCTGGGAGACGCGATAGCCCGTCGAGATGCGGGACTGGGTGGTGTCGAGGCTCTTCTGGGTGGCGTTCAAGCTCTGCAGCGCGGTCAACGCTGCGGCGTTGGTCATGATACTGGCCATTGCTACTCATACCTTGTTTTTACAGGAGTTTTTTGCATACCGGTTTGTCCGGTATGACGGAGCGGCATCATGCCAATGACCGTTGCGTTTGGGTCACCCGCCATCTGCGAGCGACTATGGCGGCGAGTCCCTACCAAAGGACTAAACTGAACGGTTAATCGAAAATAATTCGGAGAAAATTCGATGATCCTCGCGCTGCTCGGTTCCTCGGCCGAGCGGTGCCTGATGTCGAGCGCAGAGGATCAGGTGAAAGAGCGCACCAGGCTGCCGACGAGCAGGTTCCAGCCGTCGATCAGGACGAAGAACAGGATCTTGAACGGCAGCGACACGACCGTGGGCGGCAGCATCATCATGCCCATCGCCATGGTGATGGTGGCGACGATCAGGTCGATGACCAGGAATGGCAGCACGATCAGGAAGCCGATCTCGAAGCCGCGCCGGATTTCGGAGATCATGAAGGCGGGCACGAGGATGCGCAGGTCGACGGTCTCCTTGGCAACGACCTGGCCGCGCTCGCGGGCGAGATCGGCGAAAAGATCGAAGTCCTTGTCGCGCACATTGTGCAGCATGAAAGTGCGGAACGGATCGGAAATCTTCTCGAAGGCCTCGGTCTGGCTGATCTGGTTGTCCATCAACGGCTTGACGCCGGTGTTCCAGGCCTGATCGAAGGTCGGCGCCATGACATAGAAGGTCATGAACAGCGACAGCGAAATGAGGATGAGGTTCGCCGGCGTCGATTGCAGGCCGATGCCGGCACGCAGGATCGAGAAGGCGATGACGAAGCGGGTGAAGCTCGTCACCATGATCAGCAGCCCCGGCGCCACCGACAAGACGGTAAGCAGGCCGAACATCTGGATGATGTAGCCGACGGTGGTGCCATCGGCCTTGCCGATGCCGCCAAGGTCCAGTTGCTGGGCCGCCGCGACGGAGGTGGCGGCACCGATCAGTACCGCGGCAAGAAGGAATTTTCTCATTCGAGTAGCAATGTCCTGATAAGAACCTGTTTGACGTGCCCCTGGCTGCGGATCGAGGCGCGTTCGTCGAGATCGGCCTTCAGATGCTGGTAGCCGCTGGCGCCTTCGATCTGGTGCGTCTTCAGGGTACGTACGAAAGCCAGAAGATCCTGTTGAATGTTCTCCGCCATGGCCGGCGGCTGCGGCGCGTCATAGACCACGGATACTTCCATCCTGATCCAGGTATCCGCGGGCGACGCGATGTTGGTGGTGATCGGCGCCAGTGCGACAAGCGTCGGACCCGTGCCAGGCTGTTGTGCGGTGGCGGGCTGGGCGACCTTGCCCTCATTTTCAGGTGCAACCGGCACCGATGGTGGTGCGTCGACTCCTTTGAGGTAGCCGCCTGACATCCAGCCCATGCCGATGGCGGCGGCCGTCACCACGAGCAGCATGGCGCCCTGGATGGCAAGGGAAGGACCCTTGCGAGGCTGAACCTGTTCGACATCGGCCATGGCGCTTTGCTCTCCAATCCCCAGAATGCCAAGAACTAGAACGGAAGAACCTGGTCGAGGACCTGCTGGCCGTAGGCCGGCTGCTGGACCTCGCTGACGCGACCGCGGCCGCCATAGGAGATCCGCGCCTCGGCGATGCGTTCATAGGAGATGGTGTTCTCTGCGCCGATGTCAGACGGGCGCACCATGCCGGCGATGGTGAGCACCCTGAGTTCGTAGTTGACGCGCACTTCCTGTGAACCCCTGATCATCAAATTGCCGTTGGGCAGGACCTCGGTGACGACGGCGGCGACGTTGAGCTCGAGGTTCTCCGAGCGCTTGATTTCGCCATCGGCGTTGGTTTCGGTGCTGGAACTCAAGCCGGCGTCGCCCTTGCCGCTCGTGCTGTTGCCTTCCCATCCGAGCGTGACGTCATAGCCCAGCTTGCGCGCGGCAGTGCGGCTCCTGTCGTTCTGGTTCTTGAAATTGGCCTTGTCGTTGAGCTTGATCCTGACGGTCAGGATGTCGCCTTCGCGCAGCGCCCTGGGATCGGTGAACAGCCGGCTCTGGCGATCGTCCCACAGAGAGAACTTCTTGACCGGCGTGGCGGGCGGCTGAGGATAGCTGTAGGGCGCTGCCCCGTCGCTGCCGATGCCCGATCCGACCGGCGACAGCGCCGGTTCCCTGCCGATCTCCTTGAAGTTGGTTCCACAGCCGGACAAGGCTGCCGCCGCGCACAGGATGAGCATTCTGCGGATCATGACGGATCTACCCTTCGGGCTGCGCTGGCCATGATGCCGGTGAGCGTCGCCGCCGCCTTCTGGTCCATTTCGTTGAGGATGACGCCCGCCTTGCGTGAATCGAGCTTCATCAGGATGGCCGCGGCCAGGTCTGCGTTGACGATCGCCAGGCGTTCGGCCGCCGCATCGGGCTTCATGCCGGCATAGATCTTGACGACGCCGTCCTCGGCCCGGGCCAGGAACACTTCGCGCCGCTTCAGCCAGGTCTCGTATTCGGCTTTCTTTGCGTCCAGAGCTTTCATGCGCTCGTCGATGCCGGCCTGGAGCTGTTTCAACTCCTCGGCTTGCAAGGCATAGCGGCGGTCGCGAGCGGCGTCGGCGATATTGGAGCAGAAGCGCTCGATCTCGCTTTGGTCCGGCGCTTTCTCCCGCGTCAATTGCTGCGGCGCGACCATGGGCTGCGCACCGGGCAGAACCTGGCGCACGGTATCGTCCGCGTGTGCGCCACCAAAAACAGGCATGGCCGTGAGGGCGGCCGCAAACAGGAAGGTGCGGGAGCGGCGTCTTTCACGGGACGAGAGGGAGGAGATCATCGGCATCGCCTATTGGAGAACCAGATCGGCTTGCAGGGCGCCGGCCGACTTGATGCCTTGCAGGATGGCAATGATGCCGTCCGGCTTGACGCCGAGACGGTTGAGGCCGGAAACAAGGGTTTGCAGGTCGGGCCCGTCGAGCACGGCGACGCGGGCATCGGGTCGGCTGGCATCGATTGCGGTGAACGGCTCGACGGTGGTCTCGCCCTTGGAGAAGGGTTCGGGCTGCACGACGCGCGGCGCTTCCGTGATGCGCACCGTCAGCGTGCCATGGCTGATGGCGACACGCGAGATCTTAACGTCGTTGCCGATGACGATGGTACCGGTGCGCTCGTCGATAACGACGCGGGCCGGCGTGTCGGACTCGACCACCAGGTTCTCGATCTCGGCATAGAAGCGGGCCGCCGAAACGCTCTTCGGCCGCCTGATCTGCACGGTTCGGGAATCGCGCTCTGCCGCCACGCGCATGCCGAAGCGCTGGGCGGTGTAGTCGTTGATCGCGTCGGCGATGCGGATAGCGGTCGAAAAATCGGGATTGCGCAATTGCAGCGTCAGCGTCGACTGGTCGTCGAACTCGGCCTTCACCTGCCGCTCGACTATGGCCCCGTTCGGCACGCGGCCGGCGGTCGGCACGCCTTGCGTCAATTGCTGGGCCTGACCCTGGGCGGTGAAACCGGAAACGATGACCGCGCCCTGGCCGACGGCGTATATCTCGCCGTCCGCCGCCTTCAGCGGCGTCATGATCAGCGTGCCGCCGGCAAGCGAGGTGGCGTCGCCCATCGAGGAGACGTCTATGTCGATGCGGGCGCCCGACTGCACATAGGGCGGCATGTTGGCGGTGACGATGACGGCGGCGACGTTCTTGGCGCGCGCGCTGCCGCCTTCGGTGGCGATGCCGAGATTTTCGAGCATGGCGCGGATCGACTGTTCGGTGAACGGCGAATTGCGCAGGCTGTCGCCAGATCCGGCCAGCCCGATGACGAGGCCGTAGCCGACGAGCTGGTTGTCGCGCGAGCTCTGCAGCTGCGCAATGTCCTTGATGCGCGAAGCGACCTGGCCTGGTGGCAGCGAACTTGGCCCGGGCGAAACGCGGAACATACGCGTGGTGGTGGCCGGATCATATTCCGGATCGTCGTAGACACCGCTATTCCTGGCGGCGAGCTCGCGTTTGGCCTTGGGCGTCAGGCCATCGGCCAGCGCCGGCTGCAGGCCAAGTGCCGCCCCGAGCAGAAGGGCAAATGGGCGCATCATGAAGCGCCGACCTGAATTGTGCCGTCGGCCATCACCGTGCCGGAGAGGATCTTGCCGCTGTCGCTGTTGCGAACCTTGATGAAGTCGCCGGCCGAGCCCGGCTGCAAGGTCACGGCGGTGGCCGTTATCGTCAGCCCGCCGGCGATGAAGAAGACCTGCACGGCGGCACCCTGTTCGACCAGCCAGGCCTCGCGGATGGCGGTGGAAGGAATGTAGCGGCCCGGCAGCAGCGTGCGCTTGGCGATCTTGCCCTGGAGTTCCTCGGAACGGGTCGCCACCGCATCCGGCTTGTGCTTGCCCGGGATGAGGGTCACCTGCTTCAGGGCGCCGAGTTCGATCGTCTCGCCGGGATAGATGACGCGGTTGGGGATCAGCACGACCTCGCCGGCAGGCTGGTTGCTGGCGATCTGGGTGGCCGACTGGCCCGCCGATTGGCTGGCCGATTCCTGGGCGAAAGCCGGCATGCCGCCGGCCACCAGCGCAAGGGTCAGCGCGGCGCGGCGGAATGCGGAGCAGGAGATCGGCATGGCCATCATCCGTTACCTGATGTTCTTGGAGACGACGGAGGCCATGTCGTCGGCGGCCTGGATCACCTTGGAGTTCATCTCATAGGCGCGCTGCGCCGAGATCAGCTCGGTGATTTCCTTGACCGGGTCGACATTGGAAGCCTCGAGATAGCCTTGCTGGATGGTGGCGAAGCCGGGATCGCCCGGCACGCCGACATTGGCGGGACCGGAGGCTGTCGTTTCCTGGAAGAGATTGTCGCCGAGCGGTGCCAGACCTGCTTCGTTGGCGAAGTTGACGATCTGCAGCTGGCCGAGGTTCTGCAGGTTGGTTTGGCCGTCGATGCGGGCGAACACCTGGCCGGTCTTGTTGACGATGACCTCGACCGCATCAGTCGGCACGGTGATGGCCGGAATGACACTGGCGCCGTCAACCGTCACCAGCTGGCCGGTGGCGTTGGTGTTGAAGGCGCCGGCGCGCGTATAGAGCGTGCCGCCATCGGCACCCTCGATCTGGAACCAGCCCCTGCCGGTGAGCGCCATGTCGAAACTGTTGCCGGTGCTGGTCAGCTCGCCCTGTGTGTGGACGTTACGCACGGCGGTCGTCTTGACGCCGAGACCGATCGAAACGCCTTCCGGTACCAGCGAGGCGTTGGAACGGTTCGGCACACCTTGCGTGCGGTCGACCTGGTAGAGCAGGTCGGAGAATTCGGCGCGGGCGCGCTTGTAGCCGGTGGTGTTGATGTTGGCGATGTTGTTGGCGATGACTTCCAGATTGGTCTGCTGGGCATTCATGCCGGTGGCGGCGATGGCGAGTGCTTTCATGGCGTGCTCCTCAGATGCCCATGCGACTGACTTCGAGATAGGCCGAGACGACCTTGTCGCGGATGGCGACGGCGGTCTGCAGCGCCTGCTGGGCGCTCATCACGGCATCGACCACCTGACGGGTGTCGGCGTCGCCCTTGAGCGCCTGGAGCGACACCTGCTCGGCATTCTGCATGGTGCTGACGGTCTTGGAGGCAGCCTGGCTCACCGCTTCGGCGAAGGAGGTGCCAAGGTTGCCAGCTGTCGCGGGCGCGACACCGCCCTGAAGCAGGTCGGTGGCTGTGTCGCCCAGTCCAGGCTTCAGGTTAAGCGCGCCGATGCCGTTGACGATCATTGGTTCCTCATCAGGTCGATGGTCATTGAAATGAGGTCGCGCGCCTGCTTCACAACTTGCAGGTTGGCCTCGTAGGAGCGGTTGGCCTCGGTCATGTCGGCCATTTCGATCAGCACGTTCACATTGGGCATCTTGACGTAGCCCTTGTCGTCGGCAGCCTCGTTGCCGGGCTGAAATTCGACGGGAAAATTACTCGGGTCGCGGTCGATCGAATTCACTTCAACCGTCGAGCTGCCGGAAGCACGGTCGAGTTCGGAGACGAAGCTGATGGTCTTGCGGCGATACGGGTCGGCGCCCGGCGTGGTGCCTGTCGACTGGGCGTTGGCGAGGTTTTCCGAGACCACGCGCAGGCGCTCGGACTGGGCGCCGAGGCCTGATGCCGCGACTTTGAGGGCTGCGGTCAGTGCGTCCATGATCAGCTCTTCACCGCCATCATCATCATTGAGTGGAATGCCTTGACGATGGCCGTGTTGAGTTCGAAGGAGCGGCGTACCTCGCCGGCCTTGAGAAGCTGGTCTTCAAGCACGACCGTGTTCTTGGACGGCATGATCACGCCGTCGTCTTCCTGCGGCTTGATGGTGAAGCCGGCATTGGTGGCAGCACTGCCGAGATGGCCGGGCTCGGTGATCTGGAGCGACACCGCGGTGCGGTCGAGCACCTTCTCGAACGGTTCGACATCATTTGCCGTGTAGCCCGGCGTGTTGGCATTGGCGATGTTGCCGGCGACCGCCGATTGACGCACGGACAGCCACTGCGCTTGCTTGGCGGCGAGATCGAAAAGGGAAACAGGCTCCATGGGAATCTCCGGGCATGTGCCCGAAGACTAGGCCGCCAGTCTTGCGCGGACCTTGCGGACGGTCGCTAGAAAATGACGGCGAAAAGCATGAAGCGGCTTTTGGACGGCATCTTGCTCCGTCTCTTGAATTGGATCCAGCTCTGACCAAAGCCGAACCGGCCTTACCGGGAAAGCTCGATCACCTGGTTGGCGCTGGTGAGCATGACCCATTTGCCGTTGCGCTGTTCGATCGCCGATACCTTGCTGGAATCCGGCAGCGTCGAACCCCGCTGGACCATCCACAGGCCGGTGTCGTCCTCGATCATGGCGCGGCCGTTGGCGACATGGACCATGCGGAACTTCGCGATATCGGCGGGAAAGGGTTGGTCGCCGGGTGGGTCCGCTTTGGAATCGTCCTGCACCGTGCCGGTGGCAAGCAGGTCGACGCTGGTGTTGGGAACGTCCTTGGTGGTCAGCGGCGCGCTGCGTGCGGCGACCACACCGCCGCCCGCGCGTCCCGAATTGGTGCCGGTGCCGCCGAACTTGATCGCCTGCACGCCGAACTGGTCCTGGTTGAAGAAAATGTACCAGGGAAACAGGGCGCAGGTCAGGCCGAGCGTGATGCCGAGCGCGGCGATGACGACGTCGCTGCGACGGTCAGCCTTCTTTCTCAATTTTGGAAATTGCGCCTTTGGCGGTTGCGGCCATTCGGTGGCGGCGAACAGGCCATTGATCAGCGATTCGCGGCTGGCCTGCGTCATCTCGGGAGCATCGACGCCGGAAACCACATGCGTTGAGGAAAGGGCGGTCCGACCCAGAACAGGTTCGGATCTGGGGAGAGCCGGTTTGACGGCCCTGACCAGAACAGCCGCGGTCCGGGCGGCCATTGCGCCGGCGGTGTTTGCCTTGGCGACCCTGGCCTCCTCCGCTCGAGCCTGCTCCGCGGCGTTCGCCTCGGCGATCATCTCGTTCAGGAGGCGCTCGGTGTACTGGCGTTCAGTCTCCTGGTTCGGCATTCTGTTTTCCCTTGAGATAGCGGGCAAGGTCGGAGAACGGATCGGCGGACGGACGGTCCCTGGGCGATTGCGTCAGCGCCTCATAGATCAGGGGCACCTGGCGCACGGCCATGTCGAGTTCGGCGTCGACGCCGCCCTGAGAGGCGCCGAGCAGGCGGATGTCCCGCGTGTCCTCGAAGCGGGAGATCATCGACTTCAGCCGCGTCACCAGGGCTCGCTGCTCGACGCTCCAGGCCTTGCCCGCAAGTCGCGATATGGACGACAGTGGATTGACGGGCGGATAGCGGCCCTGTTCGGCGATCGCGCGGTCGAGCACGACATGGCCGTCGAGGATGCCGCGCACGGAATCGGCGACCGGATCATTGTGGTCATCGCCATCGACCAGCACGGAAATGATGGCGGTTATAGAGCCTTTACCTTCGGCTCCGGGTCCGGCGCGTTCGAGCAGCTTGGGCAATTCGGTGAAGACCGAGGCGGGATAGCCGCGGGCGACCGGCGGCTCGCCCGTGCCGGTCGCCACCTCGCGCAGCGCGTGGGCGAAGCGGGTGATCGAATCCAGCACCAGCAGCACACGGTGGCCCTGGTCGCGGAAATGCTCTGCCACGCGCATGGCGGTGTCGGGCGCGCGCCGGCGCATCATGGCGCTCTCG
>NZ_JAPYKP010000165.1:0-12231 GCF_037179725.1 Mesorhizobium sp. Cs1321R2N1
GGCACGGGCGCGCGCGGCAGGTCGGCGCCGAGACTGCCGAGCTTTCCAGCCATGCGCTTCTGGTGCTCGCGCCAGAGCGCCTGCGAGAAACTGCTTTCCTGGCCGCTGGGCCGGTCGCTCTGCACCTGTACCGGGCTGTGCAGCAATCTGTTGGCGGCCTCGATGCGACGATCGACCTCGGTGGCGCCAGGCATGCGGAAAAAGCGCAGCGGATAAAGCGCGGCCAGCCCTGCCAGGCCGAAAACGGCGATAAGGGCGATGCGCGCCACATCCGGCAGCCGAGGGAAAATACCGAACCAGGAGACGCTGAGGAACAGGCTGGCAATAACCGTGAGCGGGAGCAACAGCGGCCAGCCGCGCTCGACGGTCATCGCGACACGCGTCGCCAGCCGGCTCAAGGCAAGGCGTCCGGCCAGGCCGCGATCGTTGCTGAAGATGGGTCGTTGCGTCATCGGCCCTTCCTAGAGCCTGTTCCGCCTTGAAAGGACCGGAATGGGGCTCTATCTCTTTGAGCATGATCTGTTCCGAAAACCGGACTCCACTTTCGGGGATCATGCTGCGAGGCGGCGCGGGATAGCCCAAGCCTCACGACTCGAAGAATACCAGCAAACACGGCAAAGGCGAGGCAGTTTGAGAAAACGTGAAGCCGGCCGAATTGGTTGCAATCAGAAATTAGCGGGGTTCGCGTTGGCGCCACAGACCAGCACGGCGATCCGTTCGCCTGGCGCCGGCGTGTAGCGGCCGGACAGGATCGCGGCGAAGGCGGCGGCGCCACCTGGTTCCGAGATGATGCGCACGCTGTTCCAGAGCGCCTTCTGGGCGGCGATGATGTCGTCGTCGCTGACCAGGATGGAGCGTTCGACGAAGGCTTCGGCGATCGGGAACATCATTTCGCCGACGCGCTTCGGCGCCAGCGAATCGGCGGCAATGCCTTCGGCCGGCGCGTCGACCGGATGGCCGGCCTCGAAGGCGCGATGCAGCGTCGGCGCGCCCTCGGGCTCTACGGCGACGATGCGGATACGGCCGGCGTACCAGGCGGCGACGCCGCCGATCAGGCCACCACCACCGACGGCAACCAGCAGCGTGTCGATCTCAGGCAGATCGTTTTCGATCTCAAGCCCGAGAGTGCCCTGGCCGATCAGTGTTTCCTCCTGGTTGAAGGCGTGGATCTGCAAGGCGCCGGTTTCCTCAGCGAAACGTTCGCTGGCGGCCAGCGCCTCGGCATAGCGGGCGCCGCCGACGACGAGGTCGGCGCCATAGCCGCGAATGCGGTCGAGCTTGGCCTGCGGGCTCACTTCGGGAACGAAGATGGTCGCCTTGTGGCCAAGCCGCATGGCGGCATAGGCGACAGCGGCGCCATGATTGCCGCCCGACGCGGCGACGACGCCGGCCTCGGGAACCGGCCGCTCCAGAAGGTTGGTGAAGGCTCCGCGCGCCTTGAACGATCCGGAATGCTGCAGGCATTCGAGCTTGAGGTCGACCGCCAATGGCGGCCGGTCGAAGTCGGCCATGTCGACGCGCAGCACCGGCGTGTGCCTGACATAAGGGCGGATGCGCGGTTCCATCGCGGCAATGCGTTCGCGTGTGATGGTGTTGTCCTGCGACATCAAGATCTCCTCGGGATTGACAGTAATTAGTAACTTGGCAAAATAGCTAAATGCAAGAGGTTGATGTCTTCAAGGCGATCGCCAACGGACGCAGGCTGCAGATTCTCGACTGGCTCAAGGATCCGCGTGCGCATTTCCGGGGACAGGCGGATGGCGATCTGGTCGAGGACGGCGTCTGCGCGCTGCTGATCGCCGAGAAGCTCGGCATTACGCAGGCGACGCTTTCCGAGCATATGCGTGTGCTTACCCAGGCGGGCCTGCTCAAAACCAAGCGCATCAAGCAATGGACCTTCTACCGCCGCGACGAGGACAGGATCGCCGACGCAAGGGCGCTCATCCAGAACCGGTTATAGCGTCGCGGCCAGGCGGCTTTTATGCAAGCCAGTCTGGCACCGAATCCAGCCCGATCAGCTCGTCATAGGTCAGCCGCGGACGCACGACATGGAAACGGTCGCCGTCGACCAGCACCTCCGGCACCAGCAGGCGGGTGTTGTAGGTGCCGGCCTGGACCGCGCCGTAGGCGCCGGCGGTGGAAACGGCAACCAGATCGCCCGCCTTCAGCCGGGGCAGGTCGCGATCGAGGCCGAGATAGTCACCGGTCTCGCAGACCTGGCCGACCACGTCGACCATCATGCGCGGCGTGTCGGCAGGCGGCTGCACGACCGGCTTGATGTCATGGAAGGCATCGTAGAGCGTCGGCCGGATCAGGTCGTTCATGGCGGCGTCGACGACGAGGAAGTTCTTGGCGTCGCCTTCCTTCACGAAAATCACTTCCGAGACCAGGATGCCGGCATTGCCGACGATCAATCGGCCTGGCTCGAACATCACCTTCAGACCCAATTTGGTGACATGCTTGCGGACGATCTGGGCATAAGCGTCGGGCAAGGGGGGCGGGTTGTTGTCGACCCGGTAGGGAATGCCGAGGCCGCCGCCGAGGTCGATATGCTCGATGGCGTGGCCGTCGCCGCGCAGCGCGCCGACCAGGTCGACCAGCAGGGCGAAGGCGTCGTCGAAAGGCTGCAGTTCTGTGATCTGGCTGCCGATATGGGTATCGATGCCGGTGATCTTGATGCCGGGAAGCGTTGCCGCGCGGGCATAGACCTGACGCGCACGCTGCCACGGAATGCCGAACTTGTTCTCGGCCTTGCCGGTTGAGATCTTCTTGTGGGTCCTGGCATCGACATCGGGATTGATGCGCAGCGAGACCGGCGCCACCTTGCCGAGAGCCGAGGCGCGGGCCGACAGGAGTTCGAGTTCCGGCTCGGATTCGACGTTGAAGCAGAGAATGCCGGCTTCGAGCGCAAAGTCCATTTCACGCGCCGTCTTGCCAACACCGGAGAACAGGATCTTGCTGGGCGGGACGCCGGCGGCCAGTGCCCGGCGCAATTCGCCTTCCGAGACCACGTCGGCGCCGGCGCCGAGCTTGGCCAGGGTCCGCAGCACCGCCTGGTTGGAATTGGCCTTCATGGCGTAGCAGACCAGCGTGTCGAGCCCGGCAAAGGCCTTGACGAAGACACGGTAGTGCCTGGTCAGGGTCGCCGTCGAATAACAGTAGAACGGCGTGCCGACTTGTGCGGCGATATCAGGGATCGCCACGTCCTCGGCATGCAGCACGCCGTCGCGGTAGTCGAAATGGTTCACGAGAGTGGTTCCGGAAGTTGGGGCACGATGCGATCGGGTTTGGAAAGACCAATCCCGCCTTCATCGGAGCTAGATCAACGGGTCGAGGATGAACTTCTTGTCCACGACCGGTTTTTCCGGTTCCGGCGGCACGGGCTGGTGGGCTTTTTCGGCATCCTTGCGTGCCTGGACGGCCGCCTCGTAGGGCGTGTCGAGACCGGCCTTGCGGCCGCAGGCGGTCACGGAGGCAAGCGCCGCAAGCAGCGTCAGCGTTACCAAAATCCTGCTTCCGGTCATCGATCCATCCGTCCGAAACGTTTGCCAGCCGCCGCTTTTAGCCGAGTTCTCAGCGTATTGCACCCCGCATATTGCTGATCGCAATATCGGGATATTGCCGGTCGCAATGTCCGGCATCACGCCCTGGCGATGCGCTTCTTCCAGGCGCGTATCTGCTTGCGCACTTCCGATGGCGCGGTGCCGCCGAAGCTGGTGCGGCTCTTGACCGAGTTCTGCACCGCCAGCACCGAGAATATGTCCGGTGTGATGCCGGGGTTGATCGATTGCAGATCCTCCAGCGAAAGCTTCTCCAGGCTAACCTTCTTGTCTTCGGCCAGCGCCACCGCGCGGCCGGTGACATGATGCGCCTCGCGGAACGGCAAACCCAAACTGCGCACCAGCCAGTCGGCGAGGTCGGTGGCGGTGGCGTGACCGGAGCCGGCGGCCTTCTTCATCGCGGCCGCGTTGACCGTCATGTCCGAGACCATGCCGGTCATCGCGGCAAGCATCAGGTCGAGCGTCTCGGCGGCATCGAACACCGATTCCTTATCTTCCTGCATGTCCTTGCCATAGGTCAAAGGCATGCCCTTCATCACCGTCAGGAGGCCGACCAGATGGCCGTTGACGCGGCCGGTCTTGCCGCGCACGAGTTCGGCGGCGTCGGGGTTCTTTTTCTGCGGCATGATCGAGGAGCCGGTGGAAAAGCTGTCCGACAGCCTGATGAAGCCGAATTGCGGCGTCGACCAGATGATGATTTCCTCCGCGAGCCGCGACAAGTGCGTGGCGCAGATCGCGGCCATGGCGAGGAATTCCAGCGCGAAATCGCGGTCGGAGACGCTGTCCAGCGAATTGCGCATCGGCTCGCGGAAACCGAGCGCCCTGGCGGTCTGATGGCGGTCGATCGGGAAGCTGGTGCCGGCAAGGGCCGCGGCACCGAGCGGGCTCTCGTCCATACGTTCGATGGCGTCGCGCACACGCGACAAGTCGCGCGCGAACATCTCGACATAGGCCATGCAGTGATGGCCGAAGGTTACCGGCTGCGCCGCCTGCATATGGGTGAAGCCCGGCATGACGGTCGCCGCATGTTCCTCGGCTCGCGCCAGGAGGGCCATGATCAAGCCTCTCAACGCCTCGGCGACACGAAAGCATTCGTCCTTGACCCAGAGCCGCAGATCGACAGCCACCTGGTCGTTGCGCGAGCGGGCAGTGTGCAGCCGGCCGGCCACCGACCCGATAAGGTCCGCGAGGCGGGCCTCGACGTTCATGTGGATATCTTCCAGCCGCGTCGAAAACTCAAAGCTGCCGGCTTCGATCTCTTTCAGGATCGTGTTCAGCCCGTGAGCGATTTTTTCTTGATCGGCCGCCGAAATAATGCCCGTTTGCGCCAGCATCTCGCTATGGGCGATCGAGCCTCTTATGTCCTGCGCATAGAGTTTGCGGTCGAACGAGATCGACGCGTTGATCGCTTCCATGATCGCGGCCGGACCCGAGGCAAATCGTCCGCCCCACATCTGGTTGCTGGTCTTCTTGTCGCTCATGGCTATAAAACCCGTGCTTCGGAGCAGTTTTGAGAACATGGCAGACGGAAACAGATTTTTCCCGGCCCCGCGCCTGATCCTCGCCGCCCTGGTGGCGGGAGCGCTGGCCGGCGCGGTCGCGGTATATGTCAGCGAGAGCCGGTCTGGCAACAACGCCGCGCCCCAAGTGGCGGCGGGCGACAGCAAGGACGACGTCGCCTGCGCCGCCAAGAGCGACCGCGCCAAGAAGATCGCGGCCGCGGCCACCGGCGAGGTCGCGGCACTTTTGCCGGCCGATCCGCCGCAGTCGATGAGGAGCCTCGCCTTCAACGGCCCGGACGGCAAGCCGATGACGATCGCCGACCATGCCGGCAAGACGGTGCTGCTCAACCTGTGGGCCACTTGGTGCGCGCCATGCCGTGCCGAAATGCCGGCGCTCGACGCGCTGCAAAAGGAGAAAGGCAGCGACGCCTTTCAGGTCGTCGCCGTCAACGTCGATGCCGGCGACGATGTGAAGCCGAAGAAGTTTCTCGCTGATACCGGTGTGCACACGCTCGGCTACTACCGGGATTCGACGATGACGCTGTTCAACGACCTCAAGGCGCGCGGTCTGGCGCTCGGCTTGCCCGTCACCATGCTGATCGATGGCGAAGGCTGCCTGATCGCCCATATGAACGGTCCGGCCGAATGGTCGGGGCCCGACGCCGAGCGGTTGGTCGAGACGGCGCTCGGGTCGTGAGCAATCAGGCCGAGTGAACGCTCGGCTTGAGCAATATGAGCATGACATTCTGGCGGTCGGTGCGCATCGCAATGCGCTTGCCGTGGCCGGCGGTCAGGTCTCGTCAGCTGCTCCACCCGCATTTCATCATCCCTTTAGCCGGATAACCATGACGGCCTTTACGTCCTCGAGAGCCGCCCTAGCTACCTAAGGCGCCGGTGTGACGTTTTCATGCCGGCGCCACCGCCGAGGGGGAGGAAAGACCAGCTGTCCACAGGCCCGGGAGGCCACAACAGAACTGTCACATACCTTCTCTAAGAGAGCGGGCAAGGACTTGCGCAAGACCCTTGTCAACAGTCATTCAAGAGGGAAGAAACCATGACGATCATCAAGCGGGGCCTCGCTGCCCTTGCCGCAGGCGCGCTCAGCACCGCGCTGGCGGTTCCTGCCTTTGCGGAGCCGGTAAAATTCGACTTCTGGTTCGGCCTGTCGGGCGACCTCGCCCGCGTCGTCGACACGCTGTGCAAGAACTTCAACGCCTCGCAGAAGGATTATGAAGTCGTCTGCACCAGCCAGGGCAATTACGACGCCACGCTGCAGAATACCATCGCCGCCTTCCGCGCCGGCAAACAGCCCGCCGTCGTGCAGGTCTACGACGTCGGCACCGCCACGATGATGCTGTCGGGTGCCTACAAGCCCGCCGACAAGCTGATGGAAGAAAACGGCTACAAGATCGACTACGCCGACTATTTCCCAGGCATCGCCCGCTACTACGCGACCTCGAAGGGCGAGATGCTGTCCTTCCCGTTCAATTCCTCGACCGCGCTGATGTACTGGAACAAGGACGCCTTCGCCAAGATCGGCAAGACCGAGGCGCCCAAGACCTGGGAAGACGTCGGCGCCGACCTGCAGGCGATGAAGGACGCCGGCTATGAATGCCCGATGGCGATCAACATCTCGGCCAATGAAAGCTGGCAGCTGATGGAGCAGTTCTCGGCCATCCACAACCAGCCGATCGCCACCAAGAACAACGGCTATGACGGTCTCGACGCGCGTCTGGAAGTCAACAAGACCAAGTTCGTCCAGTACGTCACCGATCTCAAGAAGTGGTATGACGCCGGCCTGATCAAGATCAAGTCCAAGGATCTCGGCCAGGATATGGTTCAGGCCTTCGCCTCGGGCACCTGCCAGGTGATCATGACCTCGGTCGGCGATCACGGCACGGTCGGCAAGACACAGAAGGAAGGCATGAAGTGGGATGTCGCCGAACTGCCGGCCTATGCCGGTACCGAGCGCAAGAATTCGCTGGTCGGCGGCGCTTCGCTGTGGGTGCTCTCCGGCAAGTCGGACGCTGAGTACAAGGGCGCGGCCGCGTTCCTCAACTTCATCCACGACCCCAAGACCGCTTTGTTCTGGTCGACCAACACCGGCTACATCCCAGTGACCAAGTCGGGCTTCGACTACATGAAGTCCACCGGCTTCTACGACAAGGCGCCCTACAAGGGCCGTGAAGTCGCCATCGCCAGCCTGACCGCGTCGGAGCCGACCGAAATCACCCGTGGTATACGCCTGGGCAACTTCACCCAGATCCGCGCCGAGTTCGGCACGCAGATGCAGGCGATCTTCGCCAACAAGGTCAGCGTGCAGCAGGGCCTCGACACGCTGGTCAAGAATGGCGACGCCATCCTCGACCGCTTCCAGCAGACCTATCCGGGCAAGACCCTGCCCTGATTTCGAAGATTGCCGAGGCCGCCCGCCGAGATTCGACGGGCGGCCGTTTCGTATATAATCTTATCTTGCTTTGGGCTGGCCGTTCCGCGGCCACGGCGGACCGATGGAAAAACGCGTTACCTTCAGCAGTTGGACAATCGGCATCCTTTTCGCGGTGCCGCAGCTCCTCCTGATCTTCACGTTCTTCTACTGGCCTGCCGGCCAGGCCGTATACTGGTCGCTGACGCTGCAACAGCCCTGGGGCGGCGGCAACATCTGGGTCGGGCTCGACAATTTCCGCTCGATCCTGGCCAACGCCGATTACTGGAACTCGATCACCGCCAGCCTTGTCTTTGCCGGCATCAGCACCGGGCTTGCAATGTTCGTCGCGCTTGTGCTCGCCGCGCTCACCGACCGCCAGCTTGCCGGCTCGCGTTTCTATCGCGTGGTGCTGATCTGGCCTTACGGTATCGCCGCACCGGCTCTGGCGATGGCGTTCCGTTTCATCCTAGCGCCGGAGGCTGGGTTCATGGCCGTGATCAACCAAGTCTGGCCCGGCTTCTGGGATCCCGGGCTCGACGGCGCTGATGCCATGGCCTCGATCATCATCGCCTTCTCGTGGAAATATGTCGGCTACAACTTCATCTTCTTCCTCGCCGCGTTCCAGGCCATCCCGCGTTCCCTCATCGAAGCGGCCGCGATGGACGGCTCCGGCGTCATGAGGCGTTTCCGGGACATACAGTTCCCGCTGATCACGCCGACAATCTTCTTCCTGCTGGTCATCAACATCACGGAGAGCTTCCAGGATTCGTTCGGCATCGTCGACATCATGACGTCGGGCGGCCCGGCGAACGCCACCAATCTGATGGTCTACAAGATTTATTCCGATGGCTTCAAAGGCCTCGACTATTCGGGCGCCGCCGCGCAGAGCATCATTTTGATGCTGCTCATCGTGGTGCTGACCATTTTCCAGTTCCGCTTCATCGAGCGGCGCGTGCACTACAGGTGAGACTGAATGGTCGAGCGCACTCCGTTCCTCAACTTCTTCACCCATCTGATCCTGTTTGTCGGCTTTGTGCTTTGCATCGCGCCGTTCGTGGTCGTGGCCGTGGCCGCGTCGCACAATCTTAGGGATGTCAACGACGTGCCGATGTCGCTGCTGCCGGGCAGCGACTTCTGGACAAACATCAAGACGGCCTGGACGACGGCCGACCTTGGCCCCAAGCTGCTCAACAGTTTCATCATGGCTGCCGGCGTCGCGGCCGGCAAAGTGATCATCTCGGCGCTGACCGCCTTCTCGATCGTCTATTTTCGCTATCCCGGCCGCACCTTCATCTTCTGGCTGGTCTTCGTCACGCTGATGCTGCCGCTGGAAGTGCGCATCGTGCCGACCTACGCGGTCGTCGCCAATGTGCTGTCGCCCTACCAGACCATCCTCGACATCACCGGGCTGAGCTGGCTGATCGAGAAGGTCTCGGGCGTGCAGGTTTCGCTCAGCCTAGGGCTGCTCAATTCCTACACCGGACTGATCCTGCCGTTGATCGCCACCGCCACCGGCACCTTCCTCTACCGGCAGTTCTTCCTGACCGTGCCGGACGAGCTGACCGAGGCGGCGCGTATGGACGGTGCCGGCGCGCTGCGTTTCTTCATCGATATCCTGCTGCCATTGTCGCGCAACAACATGGCGGCACTCGGCACCATCATGTTCCTGTGGGCCTGGAACCAGTATCTGTGGCCGCTGCTCATCACCACCGACCAGTCGCACGCGACGGCTGTCACCGAGCTTAAGCAACTCATCCCCAATGTCGGCGGCATTCCGGAATGGAACATCGCCATGGCCGGAACGCTTATCGTCATGCTGCCGCCGCTGATCGTCGTGGTGCTCATGCAACGCTGGTTCGTGCGCGGCCTGATCGCCACCGAGAAGTAACAAGGAGACACAAGATGGCCTCCATCGCAATACGCGGCGTCAAGAAGAACTATGCCAAGACGCAGGTCGTACATGGCGTCGATCTCGACTTCGCCTCTGGCGAATTCGTCGTCATTCTCGGGCCGTCCGGCTGCGGCAAGTCCACGCTGCTCAGGATGATTGCCGGGCTGGAAGAGATTTCCGACGGCACGATCGCCATCGACGGCGCGGTGGTCAACAAGCTCGAGCCGCGTGAACGCGGCTGCGCCATGGTGTTCCAGAATTACGCGCTCTATCCACATATGAGCGTGGCCCAGAACATCGGCTATTCGCTCAAGGTCGCCGGTGTTCCCTCGGCCGAGCGCAACCAGCGCATTCAGGCGGTTGCGCGCACGCTGGAGCTCGAGCAGTTGCTCGATCGCAAGCCGATGGCGCTTTCGGGTGGCCAGAGGCAGCGCGTCGCCATGGGCCGCGCGATGATCCGTGAGCCGAAAGTCTTCCTGTTCGACGAGCCGCTGTCCAATCTCGACGCCAAGCTGCGCGTGCAGATGCGCTCGGAGATCCGCAAGCTGCATCGCCGGCTGAATGCCACCTCCGTCTTCGTCACCCACGATCAGGTCGAGGCGATGACGCTGGCCGACCGGCTGGTGGTGATGAATGGCGGACGGGTCGAACAGGTCGGCACGCCAGGTGAAATCTACACCCGCCCGGCCAGCCGCTTCGTCGCCACTTTCGTCGGCGCGCCGGCCATGAACATCCTCGAAGGCACGGTCGAACTCGACGGGCTGTCGCTGCTCGGCGGCAGCCGGCGCCTGGCCATGGCGCGCGCCGGCCTGCCGGTCGGCACGAAGGTCGCGATGGGCATCCGGCCGGAAGCGGTGCGGCTGGTGGCACCAGGCACGGCCGGCGCGCTCGACGCCACTGTCGACCTGGTCGAGGAACTGGGCGCGGGCCGGGTCATCTATGTCGACCTCGACGGCGCGCCGTTCTCGGTGATGACCCCGGAGGCCGTTCACCCCGAGCCCGGCAGCACCGTCGGCCTGAAGATCTCGCCGGACGACATGCACTTCTTCTCGTCGGAGACAGGCGCCCGTCTCGATGTCTTCAAGGCTTCCGTGCCCGAACCGGCGCTTTGATTTCCGAAACGCGCGGCCAAAGAGGCGTACATGAAAATCATCCAGGTCACCGATGTGCATCTTGGCCGGCAAGGTGAGCGCCGCTATGGGGCGGACCTGCATCAGCGGCTCGATCAGTGCATCGCGCACATCAATGCGCATCACGCCGACGCAGCACTTTGCGTCTTCACCGGCGACCTGACGGAGACCGGTGCGCGGCAGAGCTATGCCGATCTGCGCGTTGCCCTGAGCGCGCTATCGATGCCCTTCAGGCTGCTGCCGGGCAATCATGACCGGCGGGCCAATCTCATCGCTGCGTTTCCCGAAGTTCCGGTCGACAAAAACGGCTTCGTGCAGTCGGTCCATGATACCGGCGACGAAGTGCTGTTGTTTCTCGACTGCCTGGCGGAAGGACGCATCGAGGGCGAACTGTGCGACAGCCGGCTTGCCTGGCTCGAAGCCCGGCTGGAACAATCAGGCGGCAGGCCCGCCTACGTTTTCCTGCATCATCCGCCGGTCGCGCTCGGCCTGCCGCAGCTCGATCCGCTGGCGCTTCAGCAGCCCGAGCGGTTGCTCGGCCTGCTCCGGGACCATGATAACGTTCGCCACATCTTCTTCGGCCATGTCCATCGCGACATCGCGGGAACCGTCGCCGGCATTCCGTTCTCGGCGCAGCGGGGCCTGCATGCCCGGTTCGAACTTGCCCTCGACCGATCGAGCGAGATCGTCGAACAGGCGCCGCCGTCTTATGCCGTCATCCTCATCGACAGCGCCAACGAGTGCGTGGTCGTGCACGGTTGCGATTTTCTCGAGCAATGGCCGATCTATTCAGCGGAAACCGGCGAACGCGTCACGGCGTGAACCGGCCACTTCGCGTGGGGTTCAGCGCCTTCAGGCTTCGGGCTCAGGCGAAGACGTGCGCCTTGCCCGATACGGTCAGCCGCACGATCTCGCCGACCGCCGGCGCGTCCATGCCGGATTTGCGCAGGATCAGCGGCGTGCCGCCGATCGCGGCGGCGTCCGGCGGATCGGAATTGTTCAGGAGCCGCACCGCGATCGTGCATGTCGAGCCGGCGAATTCCGATTCCGTCACCTCGCCGAAGGGCATGTCTGGTGTGCCCGACATGCCCTCGCGCGAGGTGCGTTTTAGCCCAATCTGCTCCGGCCGCAACATGATGCGGGCGACATCGCGGCTGTCCGGCGTGTCGACCGCGATGCGGCCCAGCGGCGAACTGGCGAAGCCGCCCGAAATGCTCGCGGGCAGGATGATGGCATCGCCGAGGAACTCGGCGATCATCCTGTCCTTCGGCTTGAGATAAAGCTCGCGCGGCGTGCCGACCTGGGAAAATTTCCCGTCGCGCATGACCGCCACCTGGCTGGCGAAGGACAGCGCCTCGGCTTGGTCGTGCGTCACCAATATGGTGGTGATGCCGGCCCCTTCCAGAAGCTCGGCCACCGCCTTGCGCATCGAGGCGCGCAGCCCGGTGTCGAGGGCCGAGAACGGCTCGTCGAGCAGCATCAGCCGCGGCTTCATCGCCATGGCGCGGGCTAGCGCCACGCGTTGCTGCTGGCCGCCGGAGAGCTCGTGCGGACGGCGTTTGAGGATCGCCTTGTCCAGTCCAACGATATAGGCAAGTTCGATAATGCGCTCGGCGCGCTTGTCGTCGTCCCGTGCCATGCCGAAGCCGATATTGTCCGAGATGGTCAGATGCGGGAACAGGGCGCCGTCCTGCGCCACCAGGCCAATGCCGCGGCGATG
>NZ_JAPYKP010000166.1:0-11972 GCF_037179725.1 Mesorhizobium sp. Cs1321R2N1
TTGATCCGTTCCCACTGATCCTCTCGAAGCGCATCGCAGTCCATCGCTGACCTCCAAAAATCAGCGTTGAATCTGATTTGCCCTTCCTTGGGAATCCCAACCCGTTAAATCGTCACTACGCCCTAGTTCGATGACCACACCTGGAGCCTCGGGCAGTCCATTCAGACGAATGCCCTCGGTTTCCCGAATGCTGGCGCGCCGCGCCGGATCAAAGATCAGCTTGACCTTGGTATTGTTGCCTTTCTCGCAATTGTGGACAAGCGCGAGAATGTAGTCGTTGCCTTGTTCTAGGGCTCGCTTGAATTCGGTAGGAGAGAGCGACACTGAGTTCTGCATAGAACGCCCGGTAGCCTTTAGCTCGACGAAATCGCCCCAATCGAACGCTCCATCTGCGCCGACCCCGTGCCGCCGCCGAAAATCCTCTAGTTCCACGCCGTCGCACCGCTCGAGGACGTGGATGAGGACCTCCCACCCGAAATCCTCTACCTGACCGTTCGTGTAGCGCGTGTTCGCGACGCGCTCATCACTGTTCACTCGGCTAGGGTCTGGCCGCGGACCAAGTTTATTCTTGACCGGTGATTTTGGTTGCTTGGCTGGCTTACCCTCAACAATTGTGACCGACGCGATCCCGGGCTGAAAATCCTTCAGCTCGCGTGGCGGCAGTGGCGGTGGCGACGAGGTCGCCTTTTGACCTGCCCGTCGGGTGAGCTTGACCGGCCCCTTCCCCTTCTGGCTGTTGATTTCGGTCGCTGCGGATTCGACCTTTGCCTTGTGGGCGGCGTCGTCGACAGCGAAGCGCAGCGCGTCCGCTACGGTCCGTTTGGCTGCCTGCCAGGCGAGTACCCATTCCGCATCGAACGGGAACACGGATGCAGCGTCGAACAAGCTCGAGATTGCGGCGCCAGCTCCTTCCCGGATTTCGAGCGCGTCGCTCGCCACGTGGAGCTCGAGTGGCTCGATCACCAGATGGGCTTGTAGAGTCGTTCGGATGCCCCGGCCAAGTTGATCGACCTCGACATCTACAGGGACTTCGCCATCATAGACGTAAATCTTGGCCGTACGAAGGGCATCCCACGATACTCTGAGCGTCTGGCGAAGGCTTGCGTCGCGCTTACCCAATGAGTTGGAAAGATGATCGACGGCGGCCTGAAAAGTCGGCGTTAGGTCTTGGCCTTCTTCCTGGGCGCGTTTATCGGCAAGTGGCAGAACGCGAGGCGTAATTCGTGTGACCGCGAGCGCGTCAACGAACGTCTCGATGGACCGAGTGTCGCACGGCGGTTGCCAGAAGAATTGCTCGGGCAAGGCGGTTGCGAGGCGATCCCGGAGCTGGTCGTCGGCCACGAGGTAGATTGGTCTGCGCGCCCGCCACATCCCGTAGCACGCCAGTGAAATAAAGCGACAGGCAGCTGCAGGGCCTCCGCTCGCAACCATGAGCGCGTTCATATGGCGATAGACCTGAATCAAAATACCCCGCTCGGCAGATGGATCGTATTGGCCGGCATGGGTTCTGAGATAGTCACAGCAATCCTCAATGGTGGTTTCGCCGATGCGCAACGCGTTCCATAGTGTCCGGTAGATCTCACGTTCTGGAACGTAGAGTGTGCTGTCAGGCACAATCGGCTTGCCGCGCCGGACTTGGGCCGGCCGCCGCCAGTCTGCAGTGCCTTCGCCGACTTCGACGAGAACAAGCCCCTCCTTAGCCGCGAAGCGTTCCCGGAACTCGGCAATCGTTGTCTCGCCGACCGTTGAGACCCAAGTCGACTTGGGAATGAGGCGCGCGAAATGCTGATAGGCGAAATAAACGCGGGCGGCGTCGAACTCCTGTTTCCCATCGCGCATGTTTTCGAGCATTGCGAGGAGATCGTTCACTCGGACGCGTGCCGTCAGCCCAATTGCTTCGACGAAGTCTTCGTCGAGTTCCTCGGCGCTGACGCCGATGACAAAGTCTTCCGATTTGTAAATCGCCTGCGTCTCTGCGGTCTTTACTGCAGCGTGGGCCGGCTTCATAAAGCGCTCCCGACCGACAGGCATCCAAGCTGTGTCCTTCAAGCGATCGAGCCACAAAGCGTCGTGCTTCCCACGAGCGTAAGTATAGACTCGTGCGGTGTGTTCGCCCTCGACCTGCGATTGGTCCTGCAATCGCTTGCCCCAATCGCGCGAAAGAGATCGCAGAAGGGCAGCTGCGCGCTCCTTCCGCTCCTTCTTAGGCACCTTGCGATTGGTGATAACGCGCAGCACCCGATCGAGATCGGACGAGCGTATGTCGGATGATAACCTCGTGGCGTTCGCGCGCGCCATAGATGCGCGCCGTGCGTCACTGCGCTCGCTCACATATCTGCCGGGCTCGAGACGCGGCCCGGATTCCGCGCCTAGCAAGGCGAGAAAGTTGCGAGCACCGCGCGACCGCGTGCCGTCGTCTCGCTTTCGCCGCTTGCCCAGACCGGTTCGGAGCCCCTCTTCGTAGGAGGGGTGTACCCACCAGATGCCGGCGATGCCCCAAGCGGCGTTCGGCCAATGGGGCGTGTCTTTATCGATCGCTTTGGGTAGGTATACTTCGGATGGCCTGCGCCAACTCCGCTTACCTTTAGTCTCTGCCTCAACCGCTTCGATCAGGACCGCCGCGCCGAGCCGTGCACCGATCTTCTGGGCGCGCAGGCCGGTGAGCGGGTCGAGCAAGTCGCGCAGTTCTCGCAGTTCCTCGTGCGATAGCCGCACCGGATCGTTTTCGAATGCGGCGGCGAAGGCGAGAAGCTCGTCGTGGGCATCAACTTCTGTCGTGAAGGCAGCATGCCGGACAAGCCAATCGATGGCGGCCTTTCCCTCGTGAGCAACGAATGCCGGATGGAGCACGTCGAAAAGACTGTGGCGTTCTGCCAAGAACGGAAGGGTAGCGCCGAAGACCAGCTTCCTGTCCGATGTACCGATCGGTTTGCAGCCAACCAAATATCCTTTATCGCAGAGCCAAATGGGAGCACCAAAGATTTGCTCCGGCGGGCACGCGTTTGTCAGCGTGGAGGCGGCTTCTACCCACCACGCGCTGCCCTTCCCGGCAAAGATCCCGTTTGTCATTCCACCGATCAAATGCTTCGGCGTAATCTGGCGTGAGACCCCCAATGCCTCGACAACCCGTCGCCAGCGACCACGATCGTCGCGAAGCTGCTGAGTAAGCGGCAAGTGCTCTGGCGCGAGTGCAGCCAGATCCTCTTCTGTGAGCAGCGCACCGAGGCACTGCTCCTCATAAGCAACGTCCGATAGGCGCCGATTGCCCTCTGGCCCAAAGCGCGCCAGCGCGTTGAAACGCGTCCGCGCTCTTTCGAAGGCCTCCTGAAGTGTCGCGGCCGGCCACTGTTCGCCCACTACACCTTCGGAGGCAATTGGAACGAGATTCCAGGCTGATCTCGGCCGTGCGCTAAGCTCTCTCGACGCAGCCTGGGCGATTACGGTCCCTGCCTGCTTGAGGAGCCAAGCATTCCACTTGTTGTCCTGAATGCTCTCGCGCGAGGAAGTCGGGTCGAATTGCCCATCGATTGAAAAGGGAAGCGCGGTCGGGATACGGGTGCGAAATCCGATGAATATTCCCGTGGCCTCTACGATCCCTGCTGACGCGATGGAGATCGGCGTTGTGGTGCCGGTGCGCTTGTGGAAACGTGCCTGACCCTCGGGGACCAGGATGAAGCCGCGGTGAACTCGATAGCGGCGGTCGCCAGCTGTCACTGTGCGTCGCTGCAAGCGCGCGAGTTCGTCGCCACTAGTCTTGAGCTCGATCCAAGCACTCGCCTTGGTGGCGCGCTTGGAGGTCCGGCCATCCTCATGCCTCAGCTCAAAACGCCGTACGTGATCCAGAAAAATTAGCCCATCGTCCGTCCATTCCTCGAACCAGCACTCAAAGCTCGCGGTGTCAAAGCCATCTTCGAGATTAAGGACGAGCAAAGTATCGGTCGCTGGTTCATAAAACTCATCGATCCGGTCCTCAGCCGGTCGTTCCGCGATACCGACACCGGCAGTGCTGCCGAAGTGATATGGCACGCCGTGGACCTCGATATCCGTGCAGATCCGACGAAGCGTCTTTAGGCCGATGCCGAACCTACCCCGTAAGTCCGCGTCGTCCCGTTTCGTGCTGACGAATGGGAGCATCATCGCGAGCACATGTTCATACTCTACTGGAAGCCCGTTGTGGAGGATTAGCATCTGCCTGCCGGCTGAGCCGTCCCGCAGAGTGACACGAACCTCGCCTGCGCGGCGATCTTCTGCGTTCTGTAGCACTTCGACCACACCCTGATACGGGTCGACATTGGCGCCTTCTGCGGCATGGCCAGCGCTCTCGATCGCTTCCTGGACCAAGAGCGGCGTGTTGGCGAGCAGCCGGTCGCACTCGCGAATGTATTCAGTTGCGAAGATCGGGTCGCGCGGGTCTGCCGGGAGGCCCTGTTTGTCCTTCGAAAGGATCTTCTGCGCGGCGAGCCGAGCCAAGGCACGCAGGGCATCCACCTCGTCCTGATCCGAAATGATCGAGAACTTCGCCATTTTGCCCCCTGGTCTCCAATAAACTTATGGGTTCAGGGCTTGGCAGTCCAGTACGAACGGCTGGTTTGGGAAGCTTACGATTGTTGACTATTGGCCGAGAAAAGGCGCGAAGCCCGCAATTTGGGGTATACCCCGATGTGCGCAATGAAACTGCTTCGCGCCATGAGCGGCGAACCGTCTCCCGAAACTACCATTCCCAACCGACCGATCCTGATGGCTGGTGTGGGTCAGCAGAATTTTGGTCGTCTCGATTTTCAAATCTCAGAGCATTTCTTTACGGCTTCGTCCACGGTTCTGTGATGGGTGCACCGTACCTGCCCGGACGTGTTCAACCTCCAGACGCTAAAGCCGTCGCCGGCAGTCTTTCGAATGGGCTCGTGGGTCCATTTTCCTTGGGTCACGAAGCGGACGAGTACACGTTGCCTTCCCCGCTCGTCGCGAATCGCTAGAAGTTTGCGTCCCGCCTCACTCTGAAGGAGGTGTCCTCCCTTTGGATCGATGGCAACGATTTTATCGCCCATCCAAACGAGGAAGTCGGGATAGAAACGGCGGCTATCCCCCTTGTCGAGAAGGGGTATCGAGAAACCGCCGTTTACCGGATTGCGCGCCCATGTATGACCGGTGGCGTCGATAGCTCGGGCGACTTCCAGCTCGCCCGGGTTAAGGTCGGAATATCCATCGTGAAGCGCGTTATCGAAGCGCTCAAGAGAGTCGGGCTTCGCGAGAATGGACGACACAACATAGGGGTTCGCGTCCTCAAACGTCAGTTCCGAATTGGTGAGATAGACATCCACCATCTGCTCGGCCGCCTCACGAAAAGCTCCAGCCGCAATGCTCGTCACCTCAATCCTCACCTCAAATTTAGGGTTCGACCAATCAACTGTCTTCGCAGCTTCCGGATAGAGGGATTGCATATGACGTCGGACTAGCCAGCGCGCGACGACGCGATTTGAGTGGTCCTTCCGAATGGTTTCTATCGTTGCTGCCGTGTTCACTCCTACTTGCTGAAGGGCGCGCGTTAGCTCGCCGGGTCCGAGCGTATTTACGGCGTCGCCAGAGTAGTCGTGCATCCTCGCTATAGTTTCGATCAATGGTACAACGGCAGCGTCGGAATCGATGTGAATCTCGGGAACGGTTCTCCTTTCCCGCGGGTCCAGCCTGGACCGGCTCCGGTCGCGTGGATCCGAATATCCCTCAATCATTACGTCCGGCGTTTCGCCGGCTATGCGGCGCTTCACTGTGTCGAGAATCTTCTGAAAATCTTGCTTGCTCCCGGTGCGGATATAGAAATTCGCAGTGTTGAGAGAAGGGTCCGGATAGTGCCTAGCACCCGGCTGGCGCAAGACACGTCCAATGACTTGCTCGACCTGTGTTGGTGAAGCCATCGACTTGTCGATATAGGCAAAACCGCAAGCTGGGTCGTCCCATCCTTCCTGCAAGGCCTGATTGAAAATTATATGGCGATAGCTGCCGGCCGAAAACGTTGCGAAGTCGTCCTCTCCTCCCGAGAAGAGTTTAAAGTCTTCCGGTAGCGGATGCCCCTTATGATCGACTTTCAGGTCGCCATAGATCGCGATTTCTGCGGGAGATATTCCTTTGCGCTCGGTCAAATACCGCCAGATGAGGATAGGTGGTGCTTTCCGCTCGACAAAGGGAGAGTGGGGATTGTCCGTGAGGCCATCCTCCTGCGCCACGTTCGTCCGGCACACGTAGATCGCCTTCGGCCTGAAGCCAGCGCCCAGATCGTGCGCAATCCCGTCCGTGCGTTCGAACTCGTCGATCATATCATCGATCGAGGTCTCCATTTCTGTCGTGTAGCCGCCAAGAACGATCTGCCGCTTAATGAGACCGGCATCCACAGGCTCCTTGGTCATGACCGATGTAACGAGGCATTTTGTCGGCTGTCCAGGTATGTCAGTCACAGCCCGATCGGACCATCCAGCATGACGCAGACGGTCGATCACTTGACCGAGTTTGCCAGGCGTACGCATAGTTGCGGAAGCTGCTAGAATGGCTTGCGGCTCAAGCTCGAAGAGGAGATCTGTCTGCTGATCTGACAGGTTATGGGCTTCGTCGTAGACGACTATTAGGGGACGACGTTCATTCGCGTTCGGCGCCTTGCGTTCCAGCAGTAGCTTCCAGGTCGATCGCCCGTTCTCGTCGCTGGCAGCCTGATGGACTCGCAGAAAGTCCCTTGAAGTCTGGCTCCTGTTGAACGTACCGGCGGTGGCGAACAAGACGACGGCCTGCGTGTCGTCCAGGATTTGCCACCAAGTTGCCGTCGAGAGCGAAGCGGTCGTGAAGTCCTCGATGAGCTGGGCGTACTTCCCACCAGTATCAAAATTCGCGAACGTCTGGTCTACAACAGCCTTGTTTTTAGAGATCCAGAGTACGATCGGCTCGAGCGTCATGCCGGCGCGGATCTGCGACAATGTGTCTGCAAGAATCACAGTCTTGCCTGACCCTGTGACTGAAGACAGTGCCTGGTAAAAAGGGACGTCCCATCCCCTATGCTCTGTCGGTCGGCGCGCATCCCCGACGAGTTCGACGTATCTGGCCGCGATTTGGTCCGAGGCCCTGGCCTGGAAAGGCAGGAGTTCGAAGGTCACGCAGCCGATTCCTGTTCAGCTTCAGATGGGTTCCTCGGAATCCCGTAGAGGCCAACAGCCTCGTTGAAGCCTAGCTTCTCGAGCACCTTGTTGGGAATCTGGTAAAATTCGACGTTCGGGCCGCCATAGGTCGAAATACGCGCGTAGACGTGGAACGGTTGTGTGAGGCCTTCAGCAGATGCCTCTGCCGCGATCGCCCGGAAAGCTTCGCGATTCAGGACAGACGGCTGCTTTGGTCCGTTCCAAACGAGGAAAAACCCCTCGCCGCGCGAACTCTTGGCAAACAGATAACGATGCATACCAGCAGGTAGGCGTCGCAGATGTGCTTCGGCCCTGGTCGCCTGATCCCAATGACTAGTAAGGAGGAGGTCTATCATCTCTTCCCGCTCGAGTGCGAGCACTGCAGCGGCATCTACCTTCGCCATCAACCGGGAGAAACGGAAGCCCCCACCCAACGGCACCCCAGCTAGCGTGGCTATCCCGTCTTTTGAGTAGCGCCGACCTATGATTGCACTCTCCAGACGGTCGTGCGTTAATGTCCGTGCGTAGGGATCGCCGCGTTCAGGCCTTCCTTGCTCGATTAGTATGAATCGCCGTTCAGCGCCGGATTCAGAGTTCAGCTCGAGGACGGCGTGCCCGGTCGTGCCTGACCCAGCAAAAGGGTCGCAAACAACGCCCTTAGGAGGGCACCAAATCTGAATGATCTTTTTGAATAGTTTCAAAGGCTTCACGGTTTCGAATCCGTGATCGCGACCCACAAGGACGCCCAACTCGTTGATTCCCGACTGGCTGTGGCCGCTCTGAGAATGACTCCAGGAGGTCGATCCAAGCTCAAGCGGCTCTTCGTAATCGTCTTCGGCCCAGTACGTAGTCGGAACCATGCCCTGCTTTACGCTCTTCAGGTATTTCTTCACGCCGAACGTGCCGACGCCGCCATCGCGCCAATGTCCAATTGGCCACGGGCCAGCGTCGCGGATCTTCTCCGCCCGCCTGCGCGCCGCTGCTAAATCACCGTGGATGACCAACGCATCCACGCATCCGTCGTCCAGTGGTTTGGAGACGTAATCGGACCCGTAAGCCATCAGGAGCTTCTTCAGCTTAGGCCGTTCAATCGCCCAGCACCTTCCGTCGCTGGGGTAAACCATCTTGCCCGTAAACGGATTCTGCACAGCGTAAACTTGGCCGCGATGGCTGTCTGCACCCTGTCCAGTCAGGTCGCCGGGCTTCCATGGATCGGGATCTCCGTCCCAGGTACCGTATCGGGAATTCGTTTCCTCGCTTCGGGGCAACAGCTGGGTCGCCGCTCGATCAGCATTCTTGGCATAGACAAGAACGTATTCCGTTTGTGTCGAGACGTGCGCCTTCCTGCCGACGTTGTTCTTTGGCGCGTATGATTTCTGCCAGTTCAGCACGGCGATCCTATTCCGCTCGCCAAAGACCTCATCCAGGAGCATCCCCAGACGGAAAAGTTCGCGATGGTCAATGCAAATGGCGAGGACTCCGCCTGGCTTCAGCATCTCCTTCATCATCCAGAGGCGTGGTGTCATGAACCGCACCCATTTAGAATGCCTACTGCCATCGTCTACGGGTACGATGCTTCCTAGTTCTGGATCATTGGGATCTTCGTCCCACCGGTCGTTATAACGGAAGTCGGTGCCGGTGTTGTAGGGCGGGTCGGTTAGAACAAGATCCACTTGGCCGCGATACTTGTAAAGACTGACCAGGGCTTGGAGATTTTCCCCCTCGATCAGCACATTGGCGGACTGCTCTACCTCCGCCCCAACGGAGAGCTTCGGATCGATGCGCTGCGACCGTGGCTCCACCCGTCTGACAATCTGCCAAGGAGGCGTTTGCCCTGGATATGTCATTCGGATGCCGCCGAGGTCCGCCCCGTCTCGCTCGAGCAAGAGGCGAATCAGTTCGTCTCTACTCAGCTTCCCATAATCCGTCATACAACTACCCCGAACAGCGCACATTCAGACAAAATTTCGCAACCGAGGGCCGTACACGGAGTCTGCTGCTCTTACCCGTGGCAACTGATGGCCGCCCCCTCATTCTCAGGATGACACGACCTGACCGCGGATGGAACAGTTCCCAGCACGTTGTCCAAGGGTCGTAAACCGGAATGGACGTTCGCTTGTCGTAACATTTTCTGCGAGAAGGAATCAGTCGATGGCCATCTTCCTTCAACTCGCAGCTGAATAATGCCCGTTGCTGGTCCCGATGTCGAGAGGAAGTTCATGGTCTGTTCCACCACAGAATCCTCATCCGAACTCGGTCTGCGTGCAAGAGAGTGCCGTTGAACGTGATGGCAGGATGATTGGGACCACCATCTCGCCTGCGCTGGGACCACATTCGGTATCGGCGCCGGCGCCTCCTTTTTCAAAAGCCTGGGCGGCTAAGTTAATGACAAAAGGGCGCGCCCGTTGGGGTGCCCCTTTTCACTATCGGACGGCTTCTGCCGGCCCGCTAGAAGTCCGCTTGATGATATCCAACGAGCCGCTGGCGTTTAAATCGCCCATCGCTCCGCGACAGAGAAACGTCTCTTCTTGGCGTTTTGGCTCTCACCAAGATCACGGTGCTCCCAGGAAGTGCGTGTAGACCCGGTCCAGCAGGCCGCTGTACGCCTTGTAGTAAGCCTCAAGCTTGGAAGTGGACACGTCGATGTGCACCTTCTTCCGGTGCGCAATCGTAATCCGGTCATCCACTAAGTTGTCGATGTGCTGCCTCTCGATTTCCAGCTCATCACCCCACTGGCGCCTCAGCTCGGTTTCATAATCGGCATCAAACAATCCGATCATGTCGAGCACCTTGCTTGTCTTCGGATTCTGATAGCTCTCGCATACCTTTTCGATTGGCCGGTAGATGCGGCTGTTCGAGCGCTGCTTGGCATACTCGATGAATATTTGCTTGAGACACTGCTCCAAGCTGCCGCAGATCGAGACGCACAACTGCTGGCTCGATAGGGAGACAAGTTCATCCCTGTCGACGCCTACACCCTTCCTCACATTGGAGATCTGGTGCTTTAGGCGGTCGAACTCAGCCTGCAGCTCTTGCCGCTTCATATCGCGGCAAAGGCCTGCTCGGCCTCCTCCATACGCTTCTTGACGTTGTCCTCGCCCGCCGTCGCTCGGATGTAGCCTTCAATGAACCGAGGATTTTGCAGTAGGGCGGTATACGCTTCGGCGGCTTGCTCAGGTTCGGGCGGTTTGCCGGTGCCGAGGCGAAGCGCTATCGCAGAAGCAACCGAGTCAAAAACGGCGGTGTTCAATGAACGGTCCGGGCGAAAAGGTCGTTCTCCAAGCGCCTTTGTCACAAACTCCACCGTGTTCTGAAAAACGTTCCCAAGTTCGGCGAGCTGCTCATCCTTCAGGTCCCGCTTTTTCTCCATGTAGTCGTTGAGAAAGTGCTTCATGGGGGCCTTATAGACGTCTCCACGCTCATAAAACGCCATGAAGCGCAGGATCAGCTCGACGTCCTTAAGTCGCTTGCTCTTCGGCCCATAAATGGCGCGCCAGGTCGGGTTGAGGTTTAGCTTGTGGAGGTAGTTGTTGAAATTCCCGTGACAGATGCAAGAGCGAATTTCCTGCGGTGAGAGCTTAATGCCTCCAGTGTTGATCCGCTCAAACACCTCATAGACGCTGTTGATTTCGCCCTCGGGCAGATCCTGCTTGAACACGGTCGCATGGATAACTGCATCGTTTAGACGGGTGCGGTCGGCTTCATCAAGCGTCTTGAAAGTGCGGTCCGCAAACTTGGACTTCAGGCCGGACAAGTAGAACTCCTTGCCATTGATGATACCATTTGTGAAGTGCTGGAGCGACTTCAGCCGCTGCTGGCCATCGATGACAAGATGCTTTCCGGTCTCACCCTCCCTGAAAAGAAATATGCCAGGTACTGGCAGTCCTAGCAGGAGCGATTCGACAAACCGCGAGCATTGGTTCTGCGACCACACAAATGCCCGCTGAAAAGGCGGAACGTAGAACAGTTTCTTCTCCATCCGGGAAACCAGGGTTTCAACCGGATAGTCGACGCCAAAAGAGGAAATCGAGAATAGGTCGCCAGTAGTTGAAACGTCTTCCTCCGGATCATCGACGTTCTGGAGGTCGTCTAAATCTTCCTGCAGTAGTTCCAGCTCGCCCACGAATTTCCCCTCGCTTTCAAGAGTACCGGGTGAGGCATATCACGGCTTACGTTCTAGCCTCAACGGGAGCATGAACGAATTGCACCACACTCTGCGCAGGCCTCGACGTCCGATAGGAACGTCGCCTGTCTCGGGGCGCTTATGGAAGGTGGGAAGAGGAGGCGGCGAGATGACCCGAGCAGCAAACAATGACCGAGACGAGCGCGCGCGAGGGGCGGCAGAAGAAATCATGCATGCCGAGCGGGAAAAGCGGGCGGCCAAGACAGCGCGGCTGAGAGCGGCCCGCTTAGCTCATGAGGCCCAGGGGGCGAGCCGAGCCGGCAAAGCAAACCAAGCCCGGCCAAGCGCGGCCGCAAATAGGAATGCAAGCTGCCATTGCTTCGGTCGGGAGCAAAATAGGTCACGCGGCGAATTCCTGCGCCACTTGGCGCGAGGCGCAATTCATTTCCGCCGCACGGCTGTCCGGCTGTGAGCCGGCTCGTAGTTGCTTCACGCAGTTTTCGCATGGAATGACGGCATGGTGCGGCCAAAAGGAAGCCGTGTGGATTCCCCTGTGACGGGCGATGACGGATCGTGTCCCAGGGAGTGGTGTAGCTGACGGTTTGGTCGCCGCGCTCTCCGGCAAGGGGCCGGGATGATCAGCGTGCCACAGCTGGCAGGCTGATGAGGGGATCATCGCTCATTTGGCTGATGGT
>NZ_JAPYKP010000167.1:0-11731 GCF_037179725.1 Mesorhizobium sp. Cs1321R2N1
GGACACCTATCGTGCGGACACCGCGCGGCTCGCCGTGGCCGCCGGCGCGCACATCGTCAATGATGTCTGGGGTCTGCAGCGCGAGCCCGACATTGCGCGAGTGGCGGCCGAAACCGGCGCCGGGCTCGTCATCATGCATACCGGCCGGGATCGCGAGAAGCTTCCCGACGTGATCGCGGACCAGCTGGCGTTCCTGGGGAAATCGCTGGAGATCGGGCGCGGGCAAGGTGTCGCCGACGACCAGATCGTGCTCGACCCAGGCTTCGGCTTCGCCAAGGAGACGGCGGAGGAAAACCTCGACCTGATGGCACGGTTTTCCGAGCTTGATGTACTCGGCTTCCCACTGATGGCCGGTACGTCGCGGAAGCGCTTCATCGGCACCGTCACCGGTCGCGATGCAGCCGACCGGGTAGCCGGGACGGCGGCGACCAGCGTCATTCTCCGGCTCAAGGGCGCGCATCTGTTTCGCGTCCATGATGTCGCAATCAACGTGGACGCGCTGGCCGTGGCGGATGCTATGCTGGCGCGGGAAACCGGATCGGAACGCTGAGCCATGTATGTCATCCGCATGAAGAATTGCGCCTTCTTTGCCCGGCACGGCGTGCTGGACGAGGAAGAAGCGCTCGGTCAGCGTTTCTATGTCGATGCCTCGCTCACCGTCGAGCCCGGACGCGCGCTCGTCGATGACGCCATCGGGGAAACGGTCAATTACGGCGTCGCCTTCACCGTCATTGAGGAAATCATCACTGGACACAGGCGTTTCCTGATCGAGGCCTTGGCCCTGGAAGTCGCAAAGGCTCTCACCGGGCGCTTTCTCCAGATCCGCAAAGCCGAGGTTACCGTTCGCAAGCCGAATGCCCCGGTGCCTGGCGTGCTCGATTACGTCGAGGTGACCGTTGTCTGGCCCGAGTAACACCGTCTATCTGAGCCTCGGCGGCAATCTCGGTGATCCGGCCAAGTCGATGGGGGCCGCGTTGCGCCTGCTCGACGCCGATACCGACACTGACGTGGCCGCCGTTTCTTCGCTCTACCGGACGCCGCCCTGGGGCAAGCTCGACCAGCCGGACTTCCTCAACGCGGCCGCCGAATTGTCGACACGGCTGTCGCCGCGGACATTGCTCGACCTCTGCCTCGATGCCGAGCGAAAGCTCAAACGTGTGCGCGAGGAGAGGTGGGGGCCGCGCCTCATCGACATCGACATCCTGGTGTTCGGCGACCGCATCATCCATGAAACGGGCCTCGAAGTGCCGCATCCGCGCATGCTGGAGCGCGCCTTCGTGCTGGCGCCCCTGGCCGAGATCGCGCCGGACCTTACCGTAGACGGCAAACGCGTTGTCGATCGCCTGGGCGCGGTCGATGCGGCCGGCATCGAGCGGCTGCCGTCCGGCCGCGACTGGTGGCTGCGCTAGACCGGCGGTATCAGCCGGAGAAACCACCGTCATCCAGGAACGCTTTTTCCTCAGCCGTCGTCTCGCGGCCGAGTATTCTGTTGCGGTGCGGGAAACGGCCGAAGCGCTGGATGATGTCACGGTGTTCCAACGCGTATTTCAGATTGAACTCGGCCCTGGCGGTGTGAAGTTCGACCGACAGGTCCTGGTCGGCAAGGTTTTCCGAATGCTCGAACGGCAGATAAAGGAACACGCGGACTTCCGGCTCCAGCACCACATCATGGCCGGCAGCAACCGCCTTTCGCGCGAAGTGCTTTGCCAGAGGGTCGGTCGCGAACATGTGGCCGGTACCGCGAAAGCAATTGCGCGGAAACTGATCGAGCAGGATCATCAGCGCCAGCGAGCCTTCGGCATATCCTGACCACTCGTCGTATTCACGGCGTGCGGCAGCGTAATGGAAGTCGAGGAAGCCGTCGCGGAAATCGGCATCGAAAGCGTTGTTCTTCTCGAACCACGCATCCTCGCCGGCGTCGCGCCAGAATTTGGTGACCGACAGGGCTCTGCTGTCCAATTCCATTGCCTGATTCCCCAATTCAATTCGCCGGTTCGGATTTATGCAGGACGCCGGCCGTTTCCTCGTTGAGCGCCTGGCCGGGACGGCGGGGCGTGGAAAGCGGGGTCGGGATCGGCGTGCCGATATTGCCTTTCAGAAACCGCTGTCCCGAGCGGATGCCTTCGGCGAGCTGGGTCTCGAACCGGGCCGTGTCGCGGCGCCTGACGTCCTCGATCGTTTCGGCGACGTCTTCGGGATCGACGCCCAGCGCCTCGAGGGTCGAGCCACCAAAGACGAGCGCTGATTCGAAGGTTTCGCGCAGCTGATAGTCGACGCCGGCGCGAATGAGCTGCAGTGCCGTGCCGCGGTCGAACGCACGTGCCAGCACCGTAAGCAAGGGGAACTCCGCCTTGACGAGTTCGGCGATCCGGATGGCGGCGTCGGGCTTGTCGACACAGATGAGCACGGCCCGCGCGCGGCCGGCCCCGGCCGCGTGCAGGATGTCCAGCCGCGTGCCGTCGCCATAATAGACCTTGAAGCCGAAATCGGCGGCCGCCTGGATCATCTCGACATCGTTGTCGATGATCGAGACGTCGATGCCGCGCAAGAGCAGGGGTTGGCTCGCGATCTGGCCGAAGCGGCCGAAGCCGATGACCAGCACGCTGCCGGTCAGGCCATCGGCGACTTCGACGCCGTCCAGCGACTGCTCGTCGCGCGGCGTGAAATAGCGCAAGGCAATGATCGCCAGCGGCGTCAGCACCATGGAGATGATGACGATCGCCGTCAGCGTCGCGTTTGCCTGGCCATCGATGATGCCGACGGCGGCGGCCGCGGAATAGAGCACGAAAGCGAATTCACCGCCTTGCGCCATGAAGATCGCGCGTTCCAGTGCCTCGCGGTGGCCTGATTTCAGGATGCGGGCGACGATGTAGATGCCGAAAGCCTTCATCACCATGTAGGCGACGACATAGATGGCGATCAGCTTCCAGTTCGCGGCCACCACATGCAGATCGAGCGACATGCCGACCGCAAGGAAGAACAGGCCGAGCAGGATGCCGCGGAACGGCTCGATGTCGGCTTCGAGTTGATGGCGGAAGGTCGATTCCGAGAGCAGCACGCCGGCCAGGAACGCGCCCATCGCCATCGACAGGCCGCTGAGCTGCATGGCGAGCGCCGACCCGAGTACGACCAGAAGAGCCGCGGCCGTCATCACTTCGCGCGCACGGGCATCCGCCAGGATGCGGAAGAAGGGATTGAGCAGGTAGCGTCCCGCCACCACCAGTCCCACGATCGCGGCGAGGCCGATGCCGACCTCGGTCAGCCGCTCCGAGAGGCTGGTATCGGCGCCGCCGGGCGCCAGGAAAGCGATCAGGGCGAGCAGAGGCACGATCGCCAGATCCTCCAGCAGCAGGATGGAAACGATGCGTTGGCCCTTGGGCGAGGCGATTTCGCCGCGTTCCTCCAGAAGCTGCATGACGATGGCCGTCGAGGTCAGCACGAAACCGGCGCCGGCGACGAAGGATTGCGCGATCGGAAACCCTCCGGCCATGCCGATACCGGTCAGCAGCACGGCGCATACCCCGACTTGAAGCGCGCCAAGCCCAAAGATCTCGCGGCGCAGGCCCCAGAGCCGCGACGGCTGCATTTCCAGGCCGATGATGAACAGGAACATGACGACGCCGAGTTCGGCGACATGGAGGATGGCTCCCGATTCAGAAAAGACACCGATGCCGAATGGGCCGATCACCACGCCGGCGGCCAGGTAACCGAGAATCGAACCGAGACCCATGCGCTTGAAGATCGGGACGGCCACCACACCCGCCGCCAGCAGAGCCACCACCTGAATGAGATCGCTGCCTGATGCTTCCGCTGCCATGCCTCTTGTCCCTGTGTCCGACATCACTCCTTGCATGCAGTTGGAGCGGGAGGCAAGGGCGGGGAGCCTGCCAGGACGGGTAGGGTGCCGTTGAAGCGATTCCCCTAGTGGAACAACGGTCTCCGCTTGCCTGTCGGACGATTGGTGTCTATATGGGTCCGATGCTTGACCATTCGTCCCGGCCGGGTCCCGCGCCTCACATCCCGATGGATGCGCTCAGCGAAGTTCTACAGGACTTTCGCTTGAGTGGAGTCAATTATGGTCGCTGCGAGCTCCGACATCCTTGGAGCATAGAATTTCCGCAACAATCGCTGCTTCGTTTTCACTTTGTTGGTCAGGGTCCCTGCTGGATTCATACCGAAGCGCAAGGCTGGCAGGAGTTGCGCGATGGCGATCTGGTGCTGCTGCCGCAAGGTATCGCCCATCGGCTGGCGAGTGCGCCGGACGTCGTGGGCGACTCGCTCGAGGGTTGCCAGGTGACCAATTTGGGGGGCAACGTCTGCGAAGTGGTGCGGGAAGGCACGGGCGCGGCAAGCACCCTTTTCTGCGGCTCCATGGCCTTGGGTGCCTGTGCGCTAAACCCGCTGATTACGTTGATGCCGCCTATCATCAAGGGTTGCGACGTGGCCGGCAATGACCCGATCGTTGGTCCTTTGCTGGCGGCTATGACCGCGGAAGCCGCGCAACCGCAGACGGGCAGCGCCACCATCTTGTCTCGTATGGCGGACTTGCTGACAGCCCGGCTCATTCGCTGCTGGGTCAATTGCACGGGGGCTTCGACCACCGGATGGCTCGCGGCCATCCGCGACCCCAATATTGGCCGCGCTCTGGCAGCCATGCACAGGGACCCCGGCCATAACTGGACGCTCGAAAGCCTCGCCGGCCTGGCAGGCCAATCGCGCTCGATTTTCGCGGAGCGCTTCAGTGCCGTATTGGGAGAAGGCGCGGCACGCTATCTCGCCCGTCTGCGCATGCAGCTTGCCCGCGAGTTGCTGGGGCAAAACGGCTTGTCGGTGGCCGAGGTTGCTACCCGCTTGGGCTATGATTCCGAGGCATCCTTCGCTCGCGCCTTCAAGCGCATCACCAATGTCTCGCCGGGCGTTGTGCGCCGCACAATTCCCGGACGAATAGACGTGAATTTCGGATTTTAAGATACATCTCATCCGAAAAGAGTTGTTTATGAAGATCTCCAAACTTTGGAGATCCGTCCGTGACTGACACAACATTACAGCTTGAAGACGCGGCGATTGACCTTGATGCCGTCGCGCCGACCACGTGGAGCGCAACCACATGGTTCGCGGTCCTTTCCTTGGCGGCCACCAGCTTTGCGCTGGTGTCCGCCGAATTCCTCCCGGCAGGTCTGTTGACGCCGATGGCTCGCGATCTCGGCATCAGCGAGGGGACGGCCGGGCAGGTGGTCACCGCCACCGCTTCCGTCGGCGCCGTGACGGCCATGTTAAGCAATGTCCTCATCGGCCGATTGAACCGCAAGACGGTGCTTGTCGGCCTCATGGCCTTGGCGGTCGGTTCCAACATTCTTGCGGCGCTGGCGCCAAATTTCTGGCTGTTATTGTTGGGCCGGGCCGGGCTGGGGATCGCTCTCAGCGCTTTCTGGGCACTTTCGGTAGCCGTCGTGGCGAGGCTGGTGGGTGCCAATGCGACGGGGCGGGGCATGGCTATCGTTACCCTCGGCGTCTCGCTCGCAACAATTGCCGCACCGTCGATGGGCGCGTTGATCAGCGACTGGCTGGGTTGGCGCAGCGCCATGGCGATGACGGCGGGGTTGGCCTTGATCGCCATGCTGCTGCAGTTACTCAGCCTGCCGACCTTGCCTGCAACGGCAAGCAATAGTCTTGCAGACGTCCTTCGGCTGACACGGCGGCGTGGCATTCAACTCGGTATGCTTGCTATCCTTTTGCTGATGACGGGGCATTTTGCCGGCTCGGTCTATGTACGTCCGTTTCTCGAACACGTGACGCTCCTTGCGACCGGGCCAATTGCCCTGGCGTTGCTCGGATTTGGCATCGCGGCTGTGATCGGCAATATTGCCGGTGGCCGCATGGCCGACGCCAATATCCACGTGGCTCTCGTGGTTACGGCCGCATTGATGGCGTTCGCGGCGCTGGCATTGGTGCTTTGGGGCGTGCACATCGGCATTGCCTTTGGCTTCGCCACGCTATGGGGCTTCGCCTTCGGCATGGCGCCGGTGGTGCTGCCGACAAATCTGTCTCGCGCGGCGCCGGACGCGCTGGAAGCAGCGGGCAGCCTGATGGTCGCGTCCTTTCAAGTCGCCATCACCATCGGCGCGGTTGTCGGCGGTTATGTTGTGGACACTTATGGCCCGACAGCGCCTTTGACTGCGACTGCCATCCTTGCCGCATCCGTCTTGGCGCTGCTACAACCGCGCAGCTGAACTTTGCCGCCACCGACACAGCAGCCTGAATCCGGCCGTTGGCAATGTTGCAGGCGCGTTACACAAGTTGACGTCGGTAACGCGTTGCTTGTTGCCGCAATCGAAGGCTAAGCACGCTCGGCTTCGGCCATTGGGGGTGAGCGGCGATCATGTCCCACCCTTTTGAGGAGATGACTGACATGAAGAGGTTTTTGCTCGTTGCCGTCGGGCTGGCGGTGCTTGCCGGTTCCGCCTGTTCGAAGGCGCCGGAATGCACGACCGAGATGGCGACCAAGAAGGCGCAGGACATGGCCGCCGCGCTGCAGGAGGCGATCACCAAGGACCCCTCCAAGGCGGCTGACCTGACCGCCAAGGTCCAGGCGGTGACGACCAAATATCAGGGCTCCACGACCCTGGCCGATGCCTGCAAGGCGTATGACGAGGTGACCGCCGCGATCAAGGGCTGACGCCCGACTGTTTCAAAGGAGGCGGTGGCGATGGGCTGCCGCCTCTTTGGTTTTTTTGGGGTGTATTCGAGCAATTCCAGGAAAGTGTGAAGCGATTTTCGTCGCTCAGTTCGGCGCGATGGAGCCGACCTCGACGGTATCGACCCGCTTAAGACTCATGCCGATGACCGGCACCAACTGGTCCTGAACGCGCACGGCGATCGTCACCGTCATCGAATTGTCGTCGGGAATGCGTGCCTGCATGACGCCGCGCAGTTGGTTGCGGTTGATGGTGAAGACGACCTTGCGGGCGTCGACGACATTGCCGCCGATGATATCGAGGCCGGCACCGGCCGCGCCACCCATGAAGGAACCCTTGTAGTCGCGGCCCTTGCGCTCGATCTTGGCCGACATCGGCTGGGTGAACATGCCGACCCGGCAACCGCCGTCAAGCGTCATGCCCATCTTGCCGTCGGGGGTGGCGCCGGTGAAGCTGCAGTTGAATTTCGTGCCCTTGTACTTGCCGGCGACGATTTCGCCGGGGCCGATCCACTTGCCTTCGGCCGACTGGAAAAACTGCCTGTCCGGCTCTCCGGCGCAGGCCCCGGAGGCAATACCGGCGACCGCTGTGATCGCCGCCGCCAGGGGCAGGATGCTGGACAGAATTACGCTTTTCATCGACGACACCCGGCAACAACGAGACTGTTTGAAACCGGTTTGACCATGAAGAAGATTGGTTAATGCTTCGTCACCGGGAGCCTTCGAAACCGCAATCCGAGCACCGTCCCAAAGAGCTGGACGCTATTTGGCGGAGCCGGCTGTTTCGGCGTCTTTCTTGGTCGCGAACGATGTCAGCGCGGCGAGAAAATCGCCCAGTCCCGGGCGCTTGGCGGCGCTGAAGGGCAGGGGGCGCGCCGTCTCCATTGCCGCGATGCCGATGCGCGCCGTCATCATGCCGTTGACGACGCCCTCGCCGAGCTTTGCCGAGAGGCGCGCCGCCAGGCCGTGGCCGACGATCTGTTGGACAAAGCTGTCGCCGATGGCAATCGAGCCGGTGACCGCCAGATGCGCCAGCACACTGCGCGCCAGATGGAAGAAACCTAGCGTTCCGGGCCGTCCGCCATAGAGTTCCGACAGCCGGCGGATGAGGCGCCCGGCCTCGAAGACGACATAGGCGACATCTACGAGCGCGCGCGGGCTCACCGCCGTCACCAATGAGACCCGCTTGGCGGCCTCGAGAATCATCACCTTGGCCCTGACATCGAGGGGACCGAGGATTTCCGCTTCCGCCAGGCGCACCAGATTGGCGCCGTCGATGATCTCGCCGCGCAATTCGGCCAGCGCGCGCCGGCCAGCCGCGGTCTCGGGTTTGGCCGCGACAAAGGCCGACAGTTCATCGACCACCGCGCGTGCCGCCTTCGGATCGTCACGCGCGATGGCATCGAGCGCGCGCTTCTGCAGCTTTTCGACCTCGGCGAGGCGGGCGATCGCAAGGAATTCGCGAATCAGGATCGTAAGAAGCGCCAGCAGCGCAATCGCCGCCATGCCGGCGGCCAGCCAGCCCAGCCATTCGGCGCGGGCAAAGAGATCGTGTATCAACTGGTCGGTCCACAGGCCGACAGCCAGCGAAACCAGCACGCCGAAGGCGCCGAAGAAGATGCTGCCGAGAACCGAGCGCCTTCTGGGGGCGACCGCCGGCGGTGGCTCGGCGGCAATAATGTCCGGTTCGTCGAAAACGTCGATCTCCGCCGGGATGACCAGCGCCACATCGGCCTTCATCGGGCGCGGTTTGCGCGGCGGTTCGGCCTGGCGCGCTTGTGGCGCGTCTTCTTTCGGCGCTGCTTCCGGCTCGATGCGGAATGCCGCCGGTTTGCGGGGCGCGGTCATGCCAGATGGTCTCCGATCAGGAAGTGCAAGGCGCGGTCGAGCCTGATATGCGGCAGCGACAGCGTGACACCTTCGGCCGTGCGTTCGAGTTTCGGCGGACGGAACCGGACGAAGCGGATTGCCGGGTCCGCGGAGTCCTGCCTGGGGTCAGATCCCGAAAGGTCGAAAACAGCATCAATGTTTTCCGGTAAATCACCAGGAAATATAGCTGTTTCCGTCTTTCCATCGAATGTTTCGCCATTGATCTTCTCGCCGGCGATCGGCGTGCCGATAATAACAGGCAATGTCTCGCGGCCTTGTTTTACGGTGCCCTCGCGGGTTGCGCGCACCGCCGCCATGGCGACCACGTCGACATCGGCGCCGGTGAAATTCGCTCGCGCCACGGCGCGGTCAGCCAGGCGCCGCACGATGGCCTGCAGCCGCTCATGACTTTCGTGGTGCAGATGATCGGCCTTGGTCGCTGCGACCAGGATGCGGTCGATACGCCGGGAGAAAAGGTCGGTGAGGAAGCTGCCCCGGCCAGGACGGAAACAGCTCAGGATCTCGGTGACGGCGCGCTCCAGGTCGGCCATTGCACCTGGCCCGGCGTTCAGCGCCTGCATGGCGTCGATGAGCACGATCTGGCGGTCCAGACGCGTGATATGCTCGCGGAAGAACGGTTTGACGACATGCGTCTTGTAGGCCTCGTAGCGGCGTTCCATCATGGCGTGCAGCGAGCCGTTGCGCGCGCGCCTGTCTCCGAGGCCTGCCAGCGGCGCGAAGGTCAGCGCGGGAGAGCCTTCGAGGTCGCCGGGCATCAGGAAACGGCCGGGCGGCAAGGTCGAAAGCGCCCGCTCGTCGAGCTTGCATGCCTTGAGATAGGCGGCGAAGCTATCAGCCAGCCGGCGTGCCGTCATTTCGTCGGCGTCGGCATTCGGGTCGATTTCCGCCGAGATCGCTCGCCAGGCCCGCGAAAGGTCCTCGCGCACCGGCAGCGTGGCCATTTCGAGGGCTTCGCGCGAAAAATCGGCGAAGGATTTGCCGAGCAGCGGCAGGTCGAGCAGCCATTCGCCGGGGTAATCGACAATGTCGACCGACAGTTTGCCTGACGAAAACATGCGGTTCCAGCCGGAGGCCGATTCATATTCGATCGTCAGCCGCAGTTCCGAAATGGCGCGGGTCGAGTCCGGCCAGACGCGATCGTTGACCAAAGCGGCGATGTGGTCCTCGTATTGAAAACGCGGCACGGCATCGTCGGGCTGCTGTTCGAGGAAGGCGCGCGCGATCCGCCCCGATTTTTGCGCCTCGAAGAGCGGCAGGCGTCCGCCGTGGATCAGATTGTGGACGAAGGCCGAGATGAAGACGGTCTTGCCCGCGCGGGAGAGACCCGTGATACCCAGACGCAGCGATGGAGAAAAAAGTCCGGTGGCACGTCCCGACAAAGTGTCGAGGGCAATTCTTGCCTCGTCGGTGAAGGTGGTCAGCGATGATGCCAAAATGTGCTCTCTCGGACTTGCGTCCGTCCGATATAGGCGCTGGAACCAGGCTTTGAAATGGTGCAGGAAATCGGCATCAGAGATCGGCAGGTGTCAGAAACGCTTCGAGATAACCCGCTCCCTGGGCCGCTTTCGCCAGATTGCCGGGGAAACGGACGACGGCGAGACCCGAGGTCGGAAAGCCATGATTGAGCATTGCCCGCTCCGTCTCGCCACCATCGCCCGAAACCGCCATGGCGAGATCCTCAGTCATCGGGTTGTGGCCTATGACCAGCAATGACCCGGGTCCGCCATGATCCCGGACGAGCCGGAGATAGCCGGCTGCGTCTTCGCTGTAGAGCGTGTCGAAAAACAGCACCTTGCCTGTGTCGGTCTGGCCAGCCAGTCCCTCGAGCGTTTCCCTGGCGCGTTTGGCGTTGGAGCACAGCGTCAGGTCCGGAACATAGGAGCGGGATCGCATCGCGGTCCCCATCTTTTCGGCATCGGCGCGGCCGGATGCGTCGAGTGGACGATCGAAATCACGCATGCCTGGCAAGGCCCAGCCGGCCTTGGCGTGTCGCAACAGATAAAGCCTGCTCACACAACCTCCAATGACGCCCGAAAAGCCGAAGTCCTGCGCCGATTAGCCACGAGAAAAGCTTCGCGCACAATGGTGCGCGTTCTTCAGCGCGGCGAATCACCTGCGGGGCGATCGGCGAGGATCGTCGTACTTTCGCCATCAAAACAGATTTATCCCGCTCCGGCGAAGGCCGGAGACACACTTTAACAATTGCGTGAGTCGGCGGTTGATTGCGCTTGTGCAGGCGTCTGGCGGCGAATATATAAGCGCCAAATTTGGGGCTGTTGGGTGAGTCGAATGAACGACATCGTTACCGCCGATTACGTACCCTCCGAAGACGAGCCGTTCATGAACGAACGGCAGAAATCCTACTTCCGCTCGAAGCTCGTCACCTGGAAAAATGACATCTTGCGCGAAGCGCGCGAAACCCTCGAAATCCTGCAGCAGGAAAACGCCAACCATCCCGACCTCGCCGACCGCGCCTCTTCGGAAACTGATCGCGCCATCGAGCTCAGGGCCCGCGACCGTCAGCGGAAGCTCATCTCAAAGATCGATTCGGCGCTGCAGCGCATCGACGAAGGCACTTATGGCTATTGCGAGGAGACCGGTGAGCCGATCGCGTTGAAGCGGCTCGACGCGCGCCCGATCGCTACCTTGTCGATCGAAGCGCAGGAGCGGCATGAGCGCCGTGAAAAAGTCTATCGCGACGACTGATAGATCGCCTCTGCATTGATTGCCAAATGGCCGGTTCTCCGGCCATTTTTGTTCGACGTCGGCGCGCACTTCAACTGGCCAAGCGCGCTTGAACGTCGACTGGTTCAGTTCACTGGCAGGCGGCCCGGGCGCAAATCATCTCTTCTGGCTCGAGAGTTCGCCCAAAAGCCTGGTCATTTCGTCGTCGAGCGACGGCGGTGCCTTGGCTGCCGGTTTGTCGGCCGGCCCGCCGGACTTGGGCTGGTCCAGCGAAACTTCGAGTTCCTTCATCAGCGTGTCGTCGATGCTGTCCTGCCTCGGCGGGGGCGGTGGCGCCTGCCTGACGGCATTGGCGTTGGCGGAGCCATAGGCAGGCAGCGGCGTGACATTGGTCGACTGGTAGGGTTGCGCCACTGGTTTCGGTGTGGGAGCCGGGGCCGGTGGCGGCGCTGCCGGGCGCTG
>NZ_JAPYKP010000168.1:0-11654 GCF_037179725.1 Mesorhizobium sp. Cs1321R2N1
CCAAGGGCTGGCTTTGGCTCGACGCGCGCGCCGCCGGCGTCGTCGAGGAAATCCGCGCGCGGCCCGACGACAGGCTGCGCTTCGAAAAGACCGGCAGCGGGCTTGCCGCCTGTCAGCAGGGCTCGCAGTTTGTCTTCATGAAGCGCACCATGCCCGAAATGCTCGGCAAGGCTGCCACCGCGTTCCACTGCAAGGACTGGCTCTATTTCAAGCTCACCGGCGAACGCGCCACCGATCCGTCCGAAGGGACCTTCACGTTCGGCGACTTCCGCACCCGCGACTATAGCGGCGACGTGCTCGACGTCCTCGGCGTCGCCGATCTCAGGCACCTGCTGCCGCCGATTGTCGACGGCACGAGGCACAGCACCGGGCTGTCGCCGACGGCTGCCGCCATCACCGGCATGCTTGCCGGCACACCCGTCGTGCTTGGCTATGTCGATGTCGTCTGCACCGCGCTCGGCGCCGGCCTCCTCGACCGCGAGCGCAAGCCCGGCTGCTCGATCATCGGCTCCACCGGCATGCACATGCGGCTGGCCGAGACGCCCGACGATGTGCAGCTGAACGAAGCGGCGACCGGTTATACGATGGCGATGCCGGCGCCTGGCGTCTTCGCGCAGATGCAGTCCAACATGGCGGCGACGCTCAACATCGACTGGGTGCTTGGCCTTGCCTCGGGCATTCTCGCCTCGCAGGGCATAACCCGCAGCAATGGCGAGATGATCGCGCTGGTCGATGCCTGGATCGCGGCCTCGCAGCCGGCCTCGCTGCTCTATCAGCCCTACGTGTCTGAAGCGGGTGAGCGCGGACCGTTCGTCGATGCCAATGCCAGGGCGGGCTTCGTCGGCATTTCGTCGCGCCACGGCTACGCCGATCTGGTGCGCGCCGTCTTCGAAGGCTTGGCCTTCGCGGCGCGCGACTGCTACGCCGCCATGGGCCCGCTGCCACGCGAAATCCGCCTGACCGGCGGCGGCGCCAGAAGCCCGGCGCTGCGCAAGATACTGGGTGCGGCCATCGGCGCCGACACGCGCACCAGCGCGCGCGAGGAGGCCGGCGCCGCCGGTGCGGCGATGATCGCCGCGGTCTGCGTCGGCCAATACGCCTCCATGGACGAATGCGTCGGCGAATGGGTGACGCCGTTGCTCGGCGAGGCCGAACCGAGCGACCCGGACCTCGCCGCGATCTACGACCGGATGGCCCCCTCCTACATGCTGGCGCATCGGGCCTTGCGGCCGGTCTGGCGTGCCATGGCGACATCGCAGGAAAATTGAGAAGTCGAGTATGCCCAGGAAAATAGCGATCATTGGCGACAACTTCATGCTGCCGGAGGTGTTTCGCGCCAAAATCGAGAAGGTTGTCAGTGGCGACCTCGACATCAGGACCTTGCAGACGGCCTGGCCCGACGAGCCGATGGAGTTCGGCAATCCGGCGCTAGGCCTCGACAAGGTCAAGGAATATTTCGGCCATCCCGACGAGGTCGTCGACTTCATCGGCGACGCCGAAATCCTCGTCACCCAGCTTGCGCCCCTGTCGGAAGGCATGATGCGGCGCCTGCCATCGCTCAAACTGGTCGCGGTGTCGCGCGGCGGACCGATCAACATCGACATGGCCGCCGCCAAGACGCACGGCATCACCGTGGTCAATGTGCCCGGTCGCAACGCCACTGCCGTGGCCGAGTTCACCATCGGCGCCATCCTTGCCGAGACGCGGCTGATCCGGGTCGGCCACGAGGCCCTGCGCAAGGGGGAATGGCGCGGCGATCTCTACCGCGCCGACCGCACCGGCCGCGAACTCGGTGAAATGACCGTCGGCGTCGTCGGCTATGGCAATATCGGCACGAAAGTGGTGCGTCTGCTGCGTGCCTTCGGCTGCCATGTCCTGGTTAGCGATCCCTATGTGAAGTTGAGCGCCGAGGACCGCAACGCCGGCGTCGAACTGGTTGCGCTCGACGATCTCCTGTCGCGCTCCGATGTGGTCACGCTGCATTCGCGGGTGACCGGGGAAACACGCGGCCTGATCGGCAAGGACACCATCGCGCGGATGAAGCCGGGGGTGATCTTCGTCAACACGGCGCGTGGCCCATTGGTCGACTATGACGCGCTTTACGAAGCGCTGGTTTCGGGGCAGATCGCCAGCGCGATGCTGGAGACCTTCGCGGTCGAGCCGGTGCCCTCGGACTGGCCGCTGCTGCAGCTTCCCAATGTGACGCTGACGCCGCATATCGCCGGCGCCTCGGTGCGCACCGTGACCTATGCCGCCGAGCAGGCCGCCGAGGAGGTCCGTCGTTATCTGGCCGGCCTGCCTCCGGTCAATCCGTGCTGAGAGCGATGGCCATGATGCGAAAATCCGGCAGCGGGGCGACGGCAAGATGAGCGTCGGCCCTGACATCGTCGACCTCTTCGTCATCGGCGGCGGCGTCAACGGCGCCGGCATCGCGCGCGACGCCGCCGGCCGCGGGCTTTCCGTCATCCTGTGCGAAAAGGACGATCTCGCCGAAGGCACCAGTTCGCGCTCGGGCAAGCTCGTCCATGGCGGTCTGCGCTACCTCGAGTATTACGAATTCCGCCTAGTGCGCGAGGCGCTGATCGAGCGCGAGGTGCTGCTGGAATCGGCGCCGCACATCATCTGGCCGATGCGCTTCGTGCTGCCGCACAGCCCTGACGACCGGCCGGCATGGCTGGTGCGGCTCGGCCTGTTCCTCTACGACCATCTCGGCGGTCGCAAGCGGCTGCCGGCCACCCGGACGCTTGACCTGCGCACCGCGCCCGAGGGAGCGCCGATCAAGGACAGTTTCAAGCGCGGCTTCGAATATTCCGATTGCTGGGTCGACGATGCCCGCCTCGTCGTCATCAATGCGCTCGACGCCGCCGAACGGGGAGCGAAGGTCTTCACCCGCACCGCCTGCACCGCCGCCCGCCGAGAGGGCGGCCTCTGGGTCGTCGAGATGCGTGACGTCAGGACCGGCATCAAGACCAGTGTGTGGGCCCGCGCGCTGATCAATGCCGCCGGTCCCTGGGTCAACGACATCGTCAATCGCGTTGCCGGCCAGAATTCCAGGCGCAATGTCCGCCTCGTCAAGGGCAGCCATATCGTGGTGCCCAAATTCTGGGAGGGAAGGCAAGCCTATCTCGTCCAGAACAGCGACAAGCGCGTCATCTTCATCAATCCCTACCAGAACGATCTCGCGCTGATCGGAACCACCGACATTCCCTACGAAGGCCGGCCGGAGGATGTGACCGCGGATGAGAGCGAGATCGATTACCTCATCAAAGTGGTCAACCGCTATTTCAAGCGCGGCCTTGCGCGCAACGATGTGGTCTATTCCTTCTCCGGCGTCAGGCCGCTCTATGACGACAACGCCGACAATCCCAGTGCGGTGACCCGCGACTATATTTTCGAACTCGACGCGCCGGACGCGCAGGCGCCGCTGCTCTCCGTCTTCGGCGGCAAGATCACCACCTTCCGCAAACTGGCCGAGCACGCGCTGGACAGGATCGCGCCGTTCTTTCCGAAGATGGGCAAAGCGTGGACCGCGAAAGCGCATCTGCCAGGCGGCGACATCGCCAATGCCGATTTCGAACAGTTCCTCGGCGACCTCGCGAATGAGTATCCATGGATGCCGGCATCCCTGCTCAAGCATTACGGCCGGCTCTATGGCACCAGGACGCGGTCCGTGGTCGGCGGCGCCCGTTCGCTCGCCGCACTGGGGCGGTGCTTCGGCAGGGATTTCTTCGAGCGCGAGGCGAACTACCTCATTGAACGGGAATGGGCGGAAGACGCGGCCGACATTCTCGAACGGCGCACCAAGCATGGCCTGCATCTGTCCGCCGAGGAGAAGTCGGCCTTCGAGCATTGGTGCGCGACCCGGCAGGCGAGGGCAGGCTGATGGCGCTCACTGCCCCTATTCGGCGACGGCGTTGAAGGGATCGCGACCTTGGCCTTCACGCTCTCCCTCAACACCAATCCGCTGGTCAACCGCTTCGCGGAGCCCGACGATCTGATCGACACCATCGCCTATGGCATCGGCATCAGGGACGTTCAACTCACGCACGAATTCGTCAATCCGGGCTGGCCGGCGGCGACGATCGTCAAATTCGTCCGCATGTTCCGCAACGCCTTGAGCCGCACCGGCGTGCGCGTCACCTCCGGCATGACTGGTCCCTACGGCCGGCTCAACCATTTCGGCCATCCCGATGCCGATGTGCGTCGCTACTATGTCGACTGGTTCAAGACCTTCGCCGATATCTCGGCCGAGCTTGGCGCCGGCGGCATGGGCACGCAGTTCGCCATTTTCACGCATCGCGACTTCGACGACGCCGCCCGCCGCGCGCGTCTGTTCGACATCGCGCTGGACTGCTGGCGCGAGGTCGCCGAACACGCCCGGGCGGCAGGCCTGACCTACCTGTTCTGGGAGCCGATGTCGGTTGGCCGCGAGTTCGGCCACACGATCGAGAATTGCCGGATGCTGCAGGATGCGATCGATGCCGCCGGCATGGCCATTCCACTGGAGATGATGGTCGACATCGACCATGGCGACGTGACCTCCTCCAACCCGGCCGACATCGATCCCTATGCCTGGGCCGAGGCCTTTCCTCTGAAGTCACCGATCATCCACGTCAAGCAGTCGTCGATGAACAAGGGCGGCCACTGGCCGTTCACGTCAGCCCACAACAAGGACGGCCGCATCACGCCTGAGAAGCTGCTGGAGACGGTGCGCCGCGGCGGCGGCTCCGACAACGAGATCTGCCTCGAACTGTCGTTCCGCGAGCGCGAGCCGGTCGACCATCAGGTGGTCGCCATGATCCGCGAGTCGGTCGACTATTGGGCGCCCTTCATCGAGACCGGCAGGCCTGGCCTGCTGCCGAAAGCCGGATAGAAATCGGACAGGAGCCGATGCGGCTCCTGTCCATGAAATGCAAACCGGATCGAACTCAGGCGAATTTCGGATCGAGGCTGCCCGACTTGTAGCGCTTGGCCATTTCCGAGAGCGGGATCGGCTTGATCTTCGGCGCATTGCCGGCGGTGCCGAATTGCTCGAAGCGCTCCTTGCAGAGCTTCCTCATCGCCGCCATCGCCGGCGTCAGGTATTTGCGCGGATCGAACTCGCTCGGGTTTTCGGTCAGCACCTTGCGGATCGCGCCGGTCAACGCCATGCGGTTGTCGGTGTCGATGTTGATCTTGCGCACGCCATGCTTGATGCCGCGCTGGATCTCTTCCACCGGCACGCCCCAGGTCGGCTTCATCTGGCCGCCATATTTGTTGATGATCTCCTGCAGGTCCTCCGGCACCGAGGATGAGCCGTGCATGACCAGGTGCATGTTCGGCAGCCGGCGGTGGATCTCCTCGATGACGTTCATGGCCAGAACCGCGCCGTCGGGCTTGCGCGAGAATTTATAGGCGCCGTGGCTGGTGCCCATGGCCACCGCCAGCGCATCGACATGAGTGTCGCGCACGAACTGCTCGGCCTGCACCGGATCGGTCAAGAGCTGGTCGTGGCTGATCGCGCCTTCGACGCCGTGGCCGTCTTCCTGTTCGCCGCCGCCGCTCTCGAGCGAGCCCAGCACGCCGATCTCGCCTTCCACCGACACGCCGCCCCAATGCGCCATGTCGACCACACGCCGTGTGATACCGGAATTATAGGCATAGTCGGCCGGCGACTTGCCGTCTTCCTTCAGCGAACCGTCCATCATCACCGAGGTGAAGCCGTACTGGATCGCGGTGACGCAGGTGGCTTCGTTGTTGCCGTGGTCGAGATGCATGCAGACCGGGATGTCGGGATGGATTTCCACTAGGGCGTCGATCAGCTTGGCCAGCACCACGTCATTGGCATAGGCGCGCGCACCGCGGCTTGCCTGCAGGATGACCGGCGACTTGGTCTCCTCCGCGGCCTCCATGATGGCCAGGCCCTGTTCCATGTTGTTCATGTTGAAGGCCGGCACGCCATAGCCGTATTCGGCGGCGTGATCGAGCAATTGTCTCAGTGTGATGCGAGCCAACGATTAGTCTCCCGTATCTGGTTTCAAACCTGTGGTTGCGGGCTGTCCGCGCATCGTTCAGCCCACCGATGCTTCTGGCCGGAATTCCGCGCAACCGCAACCGTGACAGACCGTCCCGGCAGCAATTCTTGTTACAGCGGCGCGATAAAAGCCGGCGAAATATCCCAGTGGAATATCTCATTATCACAAAAATTATGATACGTGCGCGTCAATGTCTGTTATATCTGAGTTCGATCAAGGAGCCAGGCTTCTGCGTTGGCGGGTCGGCGAGAATGAAGAGCGACAACAGACGGCAAGGCATCATGGACTTCCTGGTGGACGCCGGCGCGGCAAGCGTCGACGACCTCGCCTCGCGTTTTGGCGTCTCGAGGATGACCGTGCACCGCGACTTGGACGAGCTCGAGGAGAGTGGCTTCCTGCGCAAGGTGCGCGGCGGCGCCTCGATACAGCCGAGCAGCCTCTTCGAAAGCGATTTCCGCTACCGGCAGAAGCAGGCGACTGGGGAAAAGCAGCGCCTGGCGGCGGCGGCCGTGGCCATGATCGAACCCGGCCAGACGGTCATCATCGACGACGGCTCGACGGCGGGCGGTATCGCGCGGCATCTCGCCGATCTCAAGCCGCTGACGGTGATCACCAACAACCTCGCCGCCATCCAGGATCTGGCCGGTGCCGGAGGCATCAACCTGATCGCGCTCGGCGGCCAATACTCGAAGAAATTCCATGGCTTCTTCGGTCTGCTCGCGGAGGCTTCGCTGCGATCGCTGCGCGCCGATGTCGCCTTCCTGTCCTCATCCGCTATCCACGGCGCCTCCGCCTTCCATCAGGACCAGGAAGTGGTGCAGGCCAAGCGACTGATGATGGCCGCGGCGACCCGCAAATACCTGCTGGTCGATCACGGCAAGTTTGGCCGCAGCGCGCTGCATTTCCTGACCGATCTCAAGGCATTCGATGCCGTCTTCACTGGACGCGAGCCGGAGCCCGGGATGCGCGCGAGGCTGGATGCGGCCGGGGTTTCGCTGACGGTGGTCGCCGACAAGGATTGAGGATCAAGGAGAGTCCGCGTGGTTTACTGGGTCGGTACAAGCTGGAAGATGAACAAGACGCTCGCCGAGGCGCTTGATTTTGCCGGGGCGCTGGCCGGCTTCGTGCCGGGTTTCGACGATCGCATCCAGCCTTTCGTCATTCCGCCCTTCACGGCGGTGCGCGAAGTCAGGCAGGCGCTGTCGGCGACACGCATCAAGGTCGGCGCGCAGAACATGCATTGGGCCGATGCCGGTGCCTGGACCGGCGAGATCTCGCCGGTGATGCTGAACGATTGCGGCCTCGACCTGGTCGAACTCGGCCATAGCGAACGGCGCGAACATTTCGGCGAGACCGATCGCACGGTCGGGCTGAAGACGGCGGCAGCGGTCAAGCATGGACTGATAGCGCTGATCTGCGTCGGCGAGACGCTGGCCGAGCGCGAAAGCGGCAAGGCCGATGCGGTGCTGACCAGTCAGGTCGAGAGTGCATTGCAATTTCTCGAAGGCGAGGCGAGGGGAGCAAAAATCCTGTTCGCCTACGAGCCGGTCTGGGCGATCGGCGACAAGGGCATTCCGGCCAGTTCCGACTATGCCGACAGGCAGCAGGCGCTGATCAAGAAGGTCGCCGCCGGTCTGCTGCCGTCCGCGCCGCCGGTGCTCTATGGCGGCAGCGTCAACCCTGGCAATGCCGCGGAACTGATCGGCCAGCCCAACATCGATGGCCTGTTCATCGGCCGCTCCGCCTGGCAGGCCGAAGGCTATATCGATATCCTGCGCCGCGCCTCGGCCGCGATCTGAATCAATCGAACTGGAAAGGACAAAAAATGAAAATAGCCATTGGAGCCGATAGCGCCGGCAAGCCGCTGCTCGACGTCATCGCCGCGCATCTGGCAACCAAGCCCGGCCTCACCGTCAGCGACCTCAGCCAGGCCGGCTTCTATGCCGACCTGTCGCAGAAACTCGCCCAGACGATCGTCGACGGCGAGAACGATCGCGGCATCCTGTTCTGCGGCACCGGCATCGGCGTCTCGATCTCGGCCAACAAGGTGCCGGGGATCCGCGCGGCACTTACCCACGACACCTATTCGGCCGAGCGCGCGGCGAAATCCAACAACGCCCAGATCATCACCATGGGCGCCCGTGTTATCGGTCCGGAACTGGCCAAGGCCATTGTCGACACCTGGCTGGCCTCGGAGTTCGACGAGAAGGGGCCCTCGGCCGGCAACGTCCAGGCGATCAACAGGCTCGACGCGGCAAAGAGCTAAGAGAGACTGTCGCGCATGGCCCTGATGACGGTGACGGCCGAGGCCGCGCCCGGGTCCATGTGTCCGAGCGACCGCTCGCCAAGCCGTGACGAGCGGCCCTTGGCGGCGATCATGTCCTTGGTCGATTCCGCGCCGCGCTCGGCGGCGGCAAGGGCTGCCTGCAGGCTTTCAGCAAGGTCTTTTCCTGCTGCATTGCTGGCGCCGGCCGCTTCCGCCGCCGGTTGCCAGGCGTCGACCATTGTCTTCTCGCCGATCTCGGCCTTGCCGCGATCCTTGATGCCTTGCGCCATGGCCTGCAGCAGCGCGATGAACTCGGCGTCCGCCAGCGTCGCCTTGCCCTTGACGGCGGCGGCGGCGCGCATGAAGGCGGTGGCATAGAGTGGACCGCAGGACGCGCCGACGGCATTGAGGAACGATTTCGCCGCCGTGTTGAGGAGCGTGGTCGGCTCGGTCGCCGCAAGGTCGACCAATGCCAGCGCATCGCGCACGGCGTTGAACCCGAGCGCCATCGCAATGCCGTGGTCGGCGTCGCCGATGACGCCGTCGAGCTGGCAAAGCCGGTCCCTGTCGGCTTCGATCGCCACCGCGATCGCATCTAACATTCTTTTCAGGTCGGAGGCGGCGATGGTCATGGAGCGCTCTCAGCCGGCACGGAACATGGCGCAGTCGCAGGGATGGTCGAGCATCGTCTGCAACTCTTCGTCGAGATGGAAAAGCGTCACCGAGGCGCCGGCCATTTCCAGCGACGTGCAATAATTGCCGACCCAGGTCGCGTGGACGGAAACGCCGATTGCATCGAGCCGCTGCTTGACCCGGCGGTTCATGATGTAGAGCTCCATCAGCGGCGTCGATCCCAGCGAGTTGACCAGCACCGCGACCTTGTCGCCCCGCTTCGGCGCCATCTCGGCGAAAATCTTGTCGAGCATCTCGTCGGTGATCTCATCGGCGGTTCCGAGCTTGCCACGCGCGATGCCGGGTTCGCCATGGATGCCCATACCGATCTCCATCTCGTCGGCGCCGATCTCGAAATTCGGCCGCCGCGTCTGCGGCAGCGAGCAGGGCGACAGCGCCACGCCCATGGTGAAGGTGCGATCGTTGGCCTTGCGCGCGATGCGTTCGCATTCGTCGAGCGACAGCATGAGGTCGCAGGCCGCACCGGCGGCCTTGAAGATGAAGAAATTGCCGGCGACACCACGGCGCTTCTGCCGCTGGTCAAGCGGTGCCGAGGCGACGTCGTCGGTGGTGAGCACCGTGCGCACCTCGATGTCGTCCATGCCGGCCATCTCGGCCGCCATGTCGAAATTCATCACATCGCCGGCATAGTTGCCGTACATGAACAGGACGCCGGCACCGCCGCTGACCGCCTTGGCGCATTCCAGGATCGGATCCGGTGGTGGCGAGGCAAAGACGTTGCCGATCGCCGCCGCGTCCGCCAGCCCCTTGCCGACAAAGCCGAGAAAGGTCGGCTCGTGGCCGGAGCCGCCGCCGATCACCAGCCCGACCTTGCCGGGCCGTGGTCCGTCGCGGGCGATGATCGAGCGCGGGCTGCCGTCTACGCTTGTGAGATGGCGAGGATGCGCGGCCAGGATCCCTTCGAGCATTTCGTCGACGGCGCGGTTGCCGTCATTGATGATCTTCTTGGTCTGCACCGGCATCCTCCCGAACTCGGCATTTTCCTGGAAAAGGCGCCCCGCTGAATTAGCGCAACGCGTTTCCAGGTCTTGTTTATGCACGTCGTTATCCCAAAACCGCTGCGCGTCTTTGGGCGACATGCATCCGATACTAATGGCTGTTGCCGGGATTTCCACCCGGCTTCAGTGCTTCAGGCCGCGATCTTTTCCCGCGCGGCGAGGATCTGCACACAGGCGTTGGCCGCCTCTTTGCCCTTGACCGTGAAATGCTCGAAGAAGAAGCGGTGATGCTCGGCGCTGTCGTGAAAATTGTGCGGCGTGAGCACCGCCGAAAGCACCGGCACGCCGGTCGACAGCTGCACGTTCATCATGCCGTCGATGACTGCACCGGCGACGAAGTCGTGCCGGTAGATACCGCCATTGACGACGAACGCCGTGCCGAGGATCGCGGCGTAGCGGCCGGTCCCGGCAAGTGTCTTGGCATGCAGCGGAATCTCGTAGGCGCCGGGCACGTCGAAGACGTCGACGGCAAAGCGTCCGCCGCCGATCTCGGCCAGCTCCGCCTCGAAGGCTTGCACGCACTGGTCGACGATGTCGGCATGCCAGCGCGCCCTGATGACGGCGATGCGGGTTGTTTCATAGTCTTTGTGGGAATGCTGATTCATGGGTCCATCCTTCCGTTTCGAACCAGAATCAGGACGCACGATACGAAATCCGGCCCGCCGAGGCGGTCCGTTTTCCGTTTCGTTCTCTTTCATCCGGACTCTAACCGTCGGCTCCGGAATCACACCGGATCTGCTGACCTTTCCGATGCCGGAAAGCGCTCGCGGGCTTCGGCCGAAGCCGTTACCGCCGGTGGGGACTTTCACCCCGCCCTGAGAACATTAACGCGCTCTGTATGAAGAGCAGGGGTGCCGCTGTCAACCGCGCGACAGGCCGCTGGCCAATCACGTTCTGTCGGCTGGAGCAATGCGATGATGGCTCTACCGGGTGCGCCACGCTGCAGCCGAGGCGGCAACCAGCATCAGCACCGCCGCGACCATCGCGCATGTGGCAAAGCCGAAGCCGGAATAGAGCGGCCCGAAGCCGGTGGTGCCGACGAACACCGCGAGATAGGTCACCGCGCTGTTCAGGCCCATGATCGTGCCCCGCCGTGACGGATCGAGCGCCGACAGGCGCATCACCAGCACGTTCAGGCCGAAATGATTGGCAAGCCCCCAAGCCGCGACCGTGGCGAGTGTCAGGCCATAGCTGTCGCTGGTCGCGGCGACCGCCACGTAGACCATGGCGACGAGAAGATAGGCGAAAGGCATGACGCGCTTCGCGCCAAGGCGATCGATGATGCCGTCGAAGAGCGCCGCCGTGCCGAACCCCGCGCCATAGGCGAGGGCCGCCAGACCGTTGGCGCTGACCGCCTGTCCCAGTCCGCTGTGAAGATGATCGCCGAGATAGCCATAAACACCGTAGAAGGCGGTCATGAAGGCGCCGCAGGCGACCAGCAGCGGCACGATGCCGGGAATGCCGAACGCCTCGAACGGCGAGGGCGCCGGCCCGGTCTTCCTGACATCCGGGAGCGACGATGCGCTGAGACCGCCCAGCGCCAGGGTGGCAAGCAGCGCCACGGCGGCGAAGACGGCGCGCCAGTGCACGAGATCGGCAAGCACCGCCGACAGCGAAACGCCGGCCACCATGCTGAGCGTCCATCCGGTCAGCACCACGCCGATCGTGCCGCTTTCGCGGCCG
>NZ_JAPYKP010000169.1:0-11465 GCF_037179725.1 Mesorhizobium sp. Cs1321R2N1
CCGGGACAAAGCCTGCGCCGGCAACCGGCGACCAGGCCGCCGCTCCGGCTGCTGAAGCGCCCGCGACGGTCGCTCCAGCGACCGCGGCGCCGGCGGCGACCGCGCCAGCCGTGGTTGAAGCAAAACCCGATCCGGCGGCACCGGCCGCGCCCGCGGCGGCTGTGGCCGAACCTAAGATCGTCGTCGAGGCGGTCGAGATCGAAGGCAACAAGATCTTTGTCGCCGGTCTCGCCGATCCGGGCCGCAAGGTGCGCGCCTACGCCAACGACATTCTCCTCGGCGACGCACAGACCTCGTTGGACGGCCATTTCCTGGTCGAGGCGACCCGCGACATTCCGGTCGGCAATTACACCATTCATGTCGACGGCCTCGATGCCGATGGCGTGAAGGTGGTGGCTCGCGCCGCCGTGCCCTTCGAGCGCGAGCCGGGCGAGGCGGTCGCAGCTGTTGCCCCCGCCGAGACCAAGCCCGCCGAGGCCAAACCCGCCGCCCCTGCTCCGGCGGACACCGCATCGGCCACCGAGGCTCCGGCCGTCGTCGCGGCAGCCACGCCGCCAAGCGACGTGCCCGAAATCGTGTCGCCCAAGCTCGAACATGCCGACGGCGCGGTCATCATTCGTCGCAACGATACACTGTGGCGGATTTCACGGCGGGTCTATGGTCACGGCACGCGCTACTCCACCATATACCTCGCCAACCAGGACCAGATCAGGAATCCGAACCGCATCTGGCCGGGGCAGGTGTTCAAAGTCCCGGAAAAGTCGAAGGAAGGCGAAGCCGCCGACTTCAAGGCGATGGGTGAACAGGCGACCACCGCGACGAAGACGGAGTAGGGAGACCGGCAATTCCGGCGATCTACCCATCGGCCTAGCTTGCCCTGTCATCGGTCATCGTCTATCGCCGATGAACGATGACAGAGTGCTTCCCCATACCAGACCACGCCGTCTCGGCACCGTCCGGCCGCATGCCGGACAGTCGCGCTGTCGCGACCCGGTTCGCAGCGCTTTCGCATCCGGCCCGGATCGAGATACTGAAGCATCTGTCCACCAGCAATTCCTGCTGCTGCCGTGAGGTCGTCGATCATTTCGATCTGGCGCAATCGACCATCTCACAGCATCTGAAAATCTTGGTCGAGGCCGGCCTGGTCCGGTTCGAGCCCGACCGTCAACGATCGCGCTATGCGGTCGATCGCGCGGCACTTGCCGACGTATCGGCATCGCTGGGCGCACTCATCAATTCCTGCTGCTCCGGCCGCTGACCCTCTCACCCAAAAGGCAAGAAAAGTGGCCGAAAAAACCGTCTCCGCCGACACCTCGACACTCACGACATTGCGCAATCTCTGGCCCTATATGTGGCCGGCCGACCGCGCCGACCTCAGGGCACGGGTGACCTGGGCGACGCTGCTGCTGGTCGTGGCCAAGGTGACGCTGGTCGCCGGTCCCTATTTCTTCAAATGGGCAACCGATGCGCTGGCGGGCGGCTTCAAAACGCCCCCGCCGCTGCCGGCGTTCATGCTCGCCCCGGTGATGCTGGTCGTTGCCTATAATGTGCTGAGGCTCGTCCAACTCGGCTTCAACCAACTGCGCGATGCGCTGTTTGCCCGTGTCGGCCAGCATGCGGTGCGTCAGCTTGCCTTCCGTACCTTCGTGCATATGCATCAGCTGTCGCTGCGCTTCCACCTGGAGCGCCGCACCGGCGGCCTGTCGCGTATCATCGAGCGCGGCACCAAGGGCATCGAGACGATCGTGCGCTTCATCATGCTGAACACGGCGCCGACGATCCTCGAATTCGCGCTGACCGCCGGCATATTCGGCTTCACCTATGGTTGGAAATATGTGGCCGTGGTGGCGATCACCGTCTGCGTCTACGTCTGGTTCACCGTCAAGGCGAGCGACTGGCGCATCTCGATCCGCCGCGATATGAACGACAGCGACACCGACGCCAACACCAAGGCGATCGACTCGCTGCTCAATTTCGAGACGGTCAAATATTTCACCAATGAGCGCATGGAGGCCGAGCGCTTCGACCGCTCGATGGCTCGTTACGAGATCGCCGCCACCAAGACCTGGACCTCGCTCGGCTGGCTGAACTTTGGCCAGGGCTTCATCTTCGGCGTCGGCACGGTCGTCGTCATGTGCATGTCGGCGCTGGAGGTGCAGGCCGGCACCCAGAGCGTCGGCGATTTCGTTTTCATCAATGCCATGCTGGTGCAGCTTTCGGTGCCGCTCAACTTCATCGGCTTCATCTACCGCGAAATCCGGCAAGGGTTGACCGACATCGAGCACATGTTCGACCTGCTCGACGTGCCGCAGGAGATCGTCGACAAGCCCAACGCCAAGCCGCTGGCCGTCAGCGCCGGCAAGGTCGAGTTCCGCGACGTCCACTTTTCCTATGATCCGAACCGCAAGATCCTGAAAGGCGTCTCCTTCGAAGTGCCGGCCGGCAAGACGGTTGCCATTGTCGGGCCGTCGGGCGCGGGCAAGTCGACCATCTCGCGGCTGCTGTTCCGCTTCTATGACGTGCAGGGTGGCCAGGTGTTGATAGACGGCCAGGATATCAAGGACGTGACGCAGGACAGCCTGCGCGCGGTGCTCGGCATGGTGCCGCAGGACACGGTGCTGTTCAACGACACCATCGCCTATAACATCCGTTATGGCCGTGTCAGCGCCGGCGAGGAGGAGGTGCGCAAGGCCGCCGAACTCGCCCAGATCGGACCGTTCATCGAGAAGCTGCCCGACGGCTACAAGTCGATGGTCGGCGAGCGCGGGCTGAAGCTTTCCGGTGGCGAGAAGCAACGCGTGGCGATCGCCCGCACCATCCTGAAGGCGCCGCCGATCCTGATGCTCGACGAAGCCACTTCGGCGCTCGACAGCCACACCGAGCAGGAGATCCAGACCGCGCTCGACCTGGTCAGCAAGGGCCGCACCACCATCGTCATCGCCCACCGCCTGTCGACCGTGATTTCGGCCGACGAGATCATCGTGCTCAAGGATGGCCAGATCGCCGAGCGCGGCACCCATGTCGAGCTGATGCGAAAGCACGGCCTCTACGCCTCGATGTGGGACCGCCAGCGCGAGGCGACCGAAGCCGAGGAGCGGCTGCGCATTGCCCGCGAAAGCGACGAACTGGGTGTCGTCGTGCGCAGGCGCACGTCGGAGATGTCGTAGCTCACAAAAAGCCACTTGACCTCAACCTAAGTTGAGATTGTAGACCGTCGCCCGAGAGCCGAAAAACAGCATCCTCGAGGACGCAATCAAATGGATATCAGCTTTACGAATCAGAACGTTAATGGCGGCAGCGTGTTCAGGGTCGACAAGTTCGTCGTACCCGCCGATGCCCGCGACGAGATCCTCACAAAGGTGAAGACGACGCATGAGTTGCTGCGTCTGCAGCAAGGCTTCGTCCAGGACTTCCTGCTTGAGCAATTCTCCGGGCCGGGCGAGTTCAACCTCGTCACCATCGTCGAATGGGAAAGCCAGGCTGCCGTCGACAAGGTCGTGCCGATCGTCAAGGCGGCGCACGAGCGCATAGCCTTCAACCCGCAGGAGACGATCGCCCGGCTCGGAGTTCGGGCTGATATCGCCAACTATGAGCGCGTGCCTGGACTCTAACCAGGCCAACCCGCGCCAGGTGCCGGCGCTTCGATGCCGAGCACCTGGCCGGTGCGGGCGTCGCTTGTCATGTGCTCGAAGCCGCGCCACTGGGCGGCGGTGATGAACAGCGTTTTCCTGTCCGCACCGCCCAGCATGCAGGCAAAACAGCCGCGATCGGCGGCGACGGTCTGCAAGACGTCACCGCCTTCGCGCACCCGCACGCAGTACTTGTTGGGAACGTCGGCATACCAGGCCGCCCTCTCGGCATCGAGGCAGATGCCGTCAGGGTATCCATCGAGATCGGCCCAGATGTGTCGGTTGGACAAGGAGCCGTCGGAGGCAATGTCGAAAGCGGTCAGCCTGTTGGCATGGGATTCGGCAATGATCGGCGTCTTGTTGTCAGGGGTTACCGCCATGCCGTTGGCGAAGGCGATAGCGTCGGCCACTTGCCTGACCTTTCCATCCGGTGTGACCAAGACGATGGTGCCGGGGCCGAAATGCTGGCCCGCCGCCGGAGCCGGCCCGCCGCCATTGACATAGATATTGCCCCGCCCATCGACGACAATCTCGTTCCACGGGCTTTTCGACAGGCCGCGCAGATCCGCATGAGTGACGAGCGAGCCACCGGCTTCCTGCCGCAACAGCAGGCCCTCGCGGCCTGAGACAACCAGCAGACGACCATCAGGCAGCCAGTCGACGGAGTAGGGCAGGACAGCCGGAACCCTGAGCATGACGTCGCTGTTGCCGTGCGCATCGACGGCAATGATCTCGCCGGTGCCCCAGTTGCAGACCCACAGGCGTCCGTCATGCCAACGCGGCGATTCGCCAAAGGCGAGACCTTCCATGACAATATGCGCTTTGTTGCCGGATGATATTCGCATGATCAGGAGCCTCCGTTGCGCGCGTCATCAGCCCTGTGATGAGGTGCTTCTCACCAAGGACGGGCGAGAGGTGATTTGCCGACAGCGGGCTTAATGCTTTTCACTAATGAAGAACGCTCCATCGGCGTGATCGTTGGCGCCGCATGATGGCGGGTCCGAATTGCCGTCCCTGAGACAGGCGCATCTTGTCGTGTCGTCTATATCGGCAACCCGCAAGCCGGTCTCGACTTCCCGAAATACGGGGCGTCCGGCCATCCGGACACGGCCCGCCCTTGCCGGTTCATCCGCGCCGCCCATTGTCGCGTTGCGGGCAGGGGGTGTTTCCGCTATTGAGGCCGGACCTGAAACAGGGACCGCCCCATGAGCCTTGTCGACACGGTCAAGAACGCGTTCGTACCGATCCATCGCGAAGGTTATCCCTTCATCGCGGCCTTTGGCGCGGCGACGCTCTTCCTCGGCTATTTCTCCTCGATCCTGTTCTGGATCGGCCTGATCCTGACCGCCTGGTGCGTCTATTTCTTCCGCGACCCCGAGCGCGTCACGCCTGTCGACGACCGCCTGGTGGTGAGCCCCGCCGATGGCATCATCTCGGCGGTCGGGCCGGCCGTGCCACCGCGCGAGCTTGGCCTCGGCAATGTCGAGATGACCCGGATCTCCGTGTTCATGAATGTCTTTTCCTGCCACGTGAACCGCTCTCCGGTTCGCGGCCGCATCGCCAAGATCGAACATCGGCCCGGAAAGTTCCTCAATGCCGAACTGGACAAGGCGAGCACCGAAAACGAGCGCAACGGCCTTGTCATCGAGAGCCCCAACGGCATGGTGGCGGCAGTCCAGATCGCCGGCCTGGTGGCGCGCCGCATTGTCTGCTGGACCGAGGCCGGCGCTTCGATCGGCACCGGCGAGCGTTTCGGCCTGATCCGTTTCGGCTCGCGCGTCGACGTATTCCTGCCTTTGACCGCCACGCCGCGCGTTGCCGTTGGCCAGACGGCGGTCGGCGGCGAAACCGTGCTGGCCGAGTTCGGCGGCGTCGCCGGCACGCCCCTCGTGCGGATTTCCTGACGGTGGGCACGCAATATAAAAAATTCGAAGCCCATGCCAGCGGCGGTCCGCGCATCCGCGAGATCCCGATGCGCATGGTGCTACCCAACCTGGTCACCGTGCTTGCCATCTGCGCCGGCCTGTCCGGCATCCGCTTCGGCTTCGAAGGGCGTTTCGAGCCGGCGGTGGTGATGGTGCTGCTGGCTGCTTTCCTCGACGGCATAGACGGCCGCTTGGCGCGGATGCTGAAGGCGACCTCCAAATTCGGCGCGCAGATGGATTCGCTGGCCGACATCGTCAATTTCGGTGTCGCGCCAGCACTGGTGCTCTATGCCTTCCTGCTCGACCGTGCCGGCTCGCCGGGCTGGATAGCGGCACTGCTGTTTGCGATCGCCTGTGGGTTGCGGCTGGCGCGTTTCAACGTGCTCGACGACGAGAAGGCCGAGCGCCCGATATGGCAGACCGAATTTTTCGTCGGTGTGCCGGCGCCGGCGGGTGCCGTGCTGGTGATGCTGCCGCTCTACCTCTATTTCCTTCGCCTTGGGGTTGAGCCCAGCCGGCCGGCCGCCTTCGTCGCCACCGGCTTCACCATCCTGGTCGCCTTCCTGCTGGTCAGCCGGTTGCCGGTTTATTCCGGCAAGAACGTCAAGATCCCTGGCGACAGGGTGCTGCCGGTCATCCTCGCCGTTGTCCTATACGTCCTCCTGCTGATGACCTATCCGTGGTACACGCTGACGGCATCGGTCGCGGGCTACCTGATCTTCCTGCCGTTTTCCGTGCGCGCCTACTCCAAGCGCGCCAAGCTGGAAGGCGAGAAGGTGCCGCCTTCGGATATAGGTTAGGGCCGCAGGCCCCGGATCAGCAAATCGGTCCAGGCGGACGCGAAGCGTTCGTCGCTGACCTCGATCGAGCGCTCGGTCCAGATCGCTTCGAAGACGCGGAACATGGCGACGCTGCCGACGATGACGGCGGCGACCGCGTCGCTGTCATGGGGGCGCAGTTCGCCTTGGCGCTGGCGCTCCCGCAGCCATTCGGCGACTGCGTGGTAGGTGCTCTGCATGATCTCGCCACGCGCCGAGGCTTTCAATTCCGGGAAGTGCTCGAGATCGCGCCACAGAATTCTGAGCATGTCGCGATTCGCGCCAAGTTTTTCCAGCATACCCTCCACGATCCGCCGCGCCCCCTGATCGGCAGAAAGCACCTGTTCCCCAAGCTCGGCCCGTTCCTCCCGTGCCGTTCCAACAAACCGGTCGATAGCCGCGGCAAGCAGCGCTTCCTTCGAGGGAAAGTGCTTGTAGAGCGCACCCGAGCCACGCGACAGGCCGGCGGCCTCCTGAATTTCGGGAACGCTGGTCCGGTCATAGCCGCGCTCGGCGAACAGGCGGATGGCTTCGCGTAGAATGCGCTCGCGTCCTGCGGATGGCGGCTTCATGGCTATTCCTGTTCACCCGATCCTGGCGGCGGGGGTTAGCGCTCGACAATACCATCCCGGTGCGAAATCAGGGCTCGCTCACCGCGCGCTTCCACCCTGCTCGGAAAGCCATGCCTTCCATGTTCTTTCTCCCAGCCGCTCGCTGGTTTCAACCAGACCCAGGCCAAGGCTTATCTTTCGACTGACTGGCAACGGCAGAATAAGACGCCGCAGCCCGAGCGCATCGCGGTACTGTCTAGCGAATGTCGAGAACGGCATCACCTCGGGTCCGCCGATCTGCGGGCGGACGCCGCGTTCCCCATCGCTGACAGCCTGGGCCAGATAGCTGGCGACGTCGCGCGTATCGACGGGATTTGATGGCGAGGTCGGCAGCGGCCAGACCGGCAGCCATCGCAGCCCGGCCAGCATCTGCGCCAGAAGGTAAAAGAATGGCGTCGCACGGATGACCGACCATGAAAGTGGCGACGTCCGCACAAGCTGCTCGCCGGCCAGCTTCACGCGGCTATAGGGCAGGGTGCTGAAGTCGAGGCCGACGATCGACACGAAAATGAAATGCGAGACATCGGCGCGCTGCGATGCGGCAAACAGCCGCCGCGTGCCCTCGACGTCGACATCGGATGGACTGGAGAAGAAATCGATCGGCCGCATACCGCGCCTGGCGATCGGCGACAGCGTCGCCGCATGGATGATCGTATCGATGCCGCCAAGGGCTTCATCGATGCCTTCGCCCGTTGCGAGATCGCCGAGCGCCCATTCCACGGAGCGGTCCAGCCCAGCTTTCCTGGCCAGCAACCTGACGGCGTGCCCGGACGCGGTCAGTGCCGGCACGAGATCGCGTCCGAGATGTCCGGTGCCGCCGGTGACGAGGATTTTTGCCATTCAGGATCTCCTTGCCGTGCAAAGGAGGTGTCATGTCGCGCTGGCTGGAAATATGCATGCTCAGCGTCTCTCTCCGTCGTGAGTGAATACTCTCTCACCTGCGATTTGTCCATCTGAATCGCTGCGGCACGACGGCGCAATCCTGGGTCGGGCGATCTCGAAAGGAGTGGTTTATTCAGCGATTGTATCAAACACTGAACGGCTCTAAGCCGCCACGCCAAGCCCCAGCCGGTCGATCGCCAGCTTCCTGGTCGATACATAATCGGTCTTGCCCGAACCGAGCACCGGAATTTCTTCGACCTTGACGATGTCGTTTGGCACCATCAGTTCGGCCGCTCCGGCCTTTTTGCCGAACTGTCGCAGCTCCTCGGCGCTTGCCTCGTCTGCGGTGGTGACCAGCACGATGCGCTCGCCGCGCCTCTTGTCCGGCACCGCTACCGCCGCATGGCGTTCTTCCGGCCAAAGCGACTGCACCAGCATCTCGACCGCGCCCAGCGACACCATCTCGCCGGCGATCTTGGCGAAGCGCTTGGCGCGGCCGCGAATGGTGATGAAGCCTTCGCGGTCGACGGCGACGATGTCGCCGGTGTCGTGCCAGCCGGTCAGCGGCTGTAGCTCGCCGGGTCGGTCCGCGGTCATGTAGCCCATCATCATGTTCGGCCCGTCGAGCCACAACTGGCCGGCATCACCGATGCCTTCGACCGGCTCCAGCTTCATGCGCATGGCCGGCAGCAGCCGCCCGACCGTGCCGTCGCGGCCGTGGATCGCGGTGTTGACGGCAACCACGGGCGCCGCCTCGGTCAGCCCGAAACCTTCGATGATCTCGGCCTGGAAGCGTTCGCGATAGACGCGGCGGGTATCCTGCTTCACCGCCTCGGCGCCGGCGACAACGAAGCGCAGGCTGGAAAAATCTCCGTCCTTGGCGGTGCGGGCATAGTTGGCGAGGAACGTATCGGTGCCGAACATGATGGTCGGTTTCACCTTGCGCGCAATCTCGGGGATGATCTTGTAGTGGAGAGGCGAGGGATAGAGGAACAGCTTCACCCCTGTGACCAGCGGCAGGATGGTGCCGCCCGTCAGGCCGAACGAATGGAACACCGGCAGCACGTTGAGCAGGATGTCCGCCGGCGAGATGGTGATGCGCGCCTCGGCCTGCATGGCATTGGCGAAAAGGTTCTTCTGCGACAGGACGACCGCCTTCGGCGTGCCTTCCGAACCCGAGGTGAACAGGATCACGCCCGGCTTGACCGCATCCTGTCGCTGCAGCGGCAGGCGCCACAGCAAGGCGGCTGCAAGCTTGTCCAGCGCGGTGACGCTCTGGCGTACGTCTTCCAGCCACAGCAGCCTGGCGCCGCCCTTTTCGACCGCGGCGACGATATCGGCGAGATCGGCCTTCTCGACGAAAGCACGCGAAGAAACAACGGTGCGGATGACGGCCGTGCGCACCGCTGCGGTGACGCTTGCCGGCCCGGCCGTGTAATTGATCATCGCCGCCACCCGGCTCGCCGAGAGAAGGCCGACGAACGACAGCACGACACCGTTGGCATTGGGCAGCATCAGTCCAACAGCCTCTCCCGACGCCGTCACAGCCTCGAACCGCCTGCCCAGCACGCGGGCGCCGATGAACATCTTGCGGTAGCTAAGGGCCCCCGAGATGACATCTTCGATGATGGTGTGCGAGGCGCCGACACGGTCAGCGGCATCGCGCATGGCCAGGAACAGGCCTCGGTCGAGGTCGGTGCCGAAAAGCCGGGCTTCGGCAACCCGGTCGAACAGCGCATTGGTGTTCGAGGCCTGGTCCGGATTGCGCGCCACCAGTTCGGTGATCGTCATCGGCTCCAGAACACTGATCGACAGCCGTGGGAACCAGTGACGGGGTGCCTTGTCCTTAGGCGTCAGCGAGACCGGCAGGTTGCGTGCGCCAGCGACGAAGATCGGCACGATGCGGGCGTCGGCCTGCATGGCGATGCGGGTGACGGCGCGAAACAGCCGAAATGTCTTGACGTCGGGCTCGACCGCGTCCGGCAGATAGACGGCCAGCCGGCCCTTGCCCTTCAGCACGCGTACCAGCCGGCGGCTGACGAAGACATGTTCGGCGTTGAAGGCAATGGTGCGGCCGAGTTCGCGCCATGGCTCGAGCCAGGGCGAGCGCGCCGACACCTCGTCAAGTATGTGCAGCGTGTCGTCGGGCAGCAGCGACAGCATCAGCGCCGGCTCGAAGCGCGACTGGTGCGAGATGACATAGATGACCGGCACCTGCGCCCTGCGGGCGAGCCTGACGCGATTGTCGCTGATCCGGTAGGCGAGCTTGAACGGCACGTAGAGCAGCGCCTGGGTGAAGCGCAGGCCGAGGCGGAATTTCTCCATCACGCCGATCAGCAGCCAGGCCACAACCAGACCCGCAAGCAGCGCCAGTGTCAGGACCATGCCGCGTCTCTCCCAACGATTTTGTCATTGCGGCTCTTGTACGGCCGCTTCGGGAGCAGAGCCTAGCGGAAGTCGGGGCAAGGTCAATGCGGAAGGGGCGCCCTCACGCCGCCTTCAGCCGTCCGCTGATGAAGCGGAACTCCTGCGTCTTGCCGCCATAGCCGTAGGCGGCTGCCGGAACCTCGTGCACGAAAGCATAGCTTTCCTGGTGCACGCCGCCCAGCAGGCGGCCAAAGGCGTCGAAGATCGCCTTGAGATACGCTTCCAGTTCGAGCTTGGTGTTGGTGCCGTCGACCACCTTGATGTCGAGCCAGAACGTGTTGGTGCCGTGCTCGGCGAGCGACTTGCCGCCGGCGAACCAGTGCTGCGGATCGAGATAGGACACGGCCACCGCGGTGATCGTCGGATCCTTGCGCAGATGCGCGGCGGTGATTTCGGTTATTTCCCTGGCGATCTCGGCGGACAGGGTGGCGTCTGGCTTGCCGGTGACGCTGACATTGACGATGGGCATTTTTCTTCTCCTGGATTGACCGGCGTCGGTCGCCGTTGAAGAGACCGTGCCATCATTCTAGAATCAAAAAAATCGAATTGTTTTCAACTCATAATTCGATAATATCGAATTATGGAAACGCTTGATCCAGACCTGCTCAGAACCTTCCTTGCGTTCGTCGACAGCGGCTCGCTGGCGCGGGCGGCGGCCAGTGTCGGCCGCTCGCCGTCCGCGGTAACGGCCCAGATGCAGCGTCTGGAAGAGATTGTCGGCGAGCCGCTTCTGGCGCCGCAGGGCAGAGGTCGCGGTCTGACCCCGGCAGGCGAGGACCTCGTCGGCCATGCCAGGCGCATTCTTGCTGTGCATCGCGAGGCGTGGCTGGCGCTGAAAGGCGCACGCGCTGCCGGGCGCGTCGCTATCGGCACGACACAGGATTTCGCCGATAGCGGCCTGCCGGACCTGCTGCGTGCCTTCGCCTCCAGCCATCCGCGCGTCAGGATTGAACTGCGTGTCGGCCGCTCCGCCGAACTGGCGCAGGCGCTGCAGGCCGGCAGCCTCGATCTGGCGATCGTCATGCGCCAGACGGCGGCACCGGACGAGGTCGGGGTCCTGCGTGAGCCGGTGATATGGCTGTGTTCGAGCAAGGGGCTGGCCTCGCGGCAGGAAGAATTGCCGCTGGCGCTGCTTGATCCCTATTGCGGGTTTCGCGAGGCGGCACTCGCCGC
>NZ_JAPYKP010000170.1:0-11407 GCF_037179725.1 Mesorhizobium sp. Cs1321R2N1
CGACAGCAGCGGCACGGCAAAATGCTCGCTCCGCACCGGCGAGGCCTCGACTTGCGGCTCGTAGAAGCCGGTGACGAGGCCGGCGCCGGTCTCCGGCCGGACCAGCATGGGCACGAAATGGCGCTCGAAGAAGGCGCGGGCCTCCTGCCGGTTGGCGGCCGGGGCTGCTCGCGCGTGCGCATAGGCCTCGGCGAAGGCGCCGAAATCGACACCCAGCGCACCGCTGCGATAGGGTTTTACCGGCACATGGAAGGCGGAGCGGGCAAAGGCTTCGAAGGCCGGCAGATGGTCGTCGTCACCCCAGCCGGGCAGGTCGCCGAAGGACCTTTCAACAAGGAGAGGCGACAGCGACACCGGAGCCCGCCTGTTCCGGACTCAGTCTTCTTCTTCGGTGGCGACGAGCTTCCAGTTCGGATCGCGCGAGCGCGTGTCGCGGGCGAAGGTCCAGACATCCTTGACCTCGGCCACCGTTTCGGGGTCGCCGTCGATGACCGTGCCGGCCTGGTCGCGCGTCGCCGAGATCAGCTCGCTGATGATGCGCAGCGTCACATGCGCCTCGCCGCCCTTCATCTCGGCCGAGACGATATCGGCCTTGTCGATGCCGACGAAGGAGGACTGGATTTTTTCCGACTTGGCCTCGCGCTCACCGATCGCCGCGACGAAGCCGTCATAAACCTCTCGCGACAGGAGGTTCTTCAGCGTTTTGCGGTCGCCGTCGGCATAGGCCATGACGATCATCTCATAGGCCATCTTGGCGCCGTCGACGAACCCCTTCGGGTCGAAGGACGGGTCATTGTCCTTGATCGCGCGCAGGCCCTTGTTGAGATCGGTGTCGGGCTTGGCGAAGGCGTCGATGGCCGTATAGGTGTCTGCCGGCGCCGGCTCGCCGGGCGCCCGCTTGCGCGGCAGCGAAACCACGTTTTCGGGCTTCTGCGTGGCGTCCTTGTCGGTGCGCGCCGCCGTATAGGGATCGAAGGGCGGCCGCTCGCTACCGGTCCGACGGCCCAGCACGTTGCGCAGCTGGAAGAAGATCACCACCGCCGCGATCAGGAAGAAAATCGTGCCGAAGTCGAAGAAGCCCATATTTTCCGCCAATCAATCCCTGCCTCTAGGCCGGACCGTCCCAGCCAACAGGCCGCGGTCGCATAGCGTTCACCATTCAAAGCATATAGAACGCAAGGCGCAATCATTCAAATCAAAGGCAGGCATACCTATCTAACAGCCTCCGTGCCAGCGGCGATTGGTCGCCGGCGGGACAAAACAATCGAATGGTCGGTTAAAGACTTGCGCATTTCGCTGCTTCCCTTCTTTCTCCTCGCGCTTCCGCTGCTGGAAATCGCCGGTTTCGTCGTCGTCGGCCGTGAGGTCGGCGCGCTGGCCACGGTCGGCCTGGTGCTGGCCTCGAGCTTCGCCGGCGTGCTTTTGCTGCGCCACCAGGGTTTCGGCGTCATGACCCGCATCCGCACCGAGATGGCCGCCGGCCGCGACCCCAGCCATCAGCTCGCCCATGGCGCCATGATCGTGGTCGCGGCGATCCTTTTGATCATCCCCGGCTTCATCACCGACATCATCGGCCTGCTCCTGTTCCTGCCGCCGGTGCGCGACCTTGCCTGGAGCAGGCTGAAAGGCCGCATCGTCGTGGCCACCGATTTCTCCACCGGCGGCTTCCGCCGCCAGCGCGACAAGGTCATCGACCTCGAAGACGGCGACTATTCGCGCGAGGACGACCTGAAGCGCGGCCCGGACCACAATTCGCCGTGGCGGCGGCTGAAGGACGACTGAGGCTTCTCTTCGTCATCCTGGGGCGGAGCGACGCGGCGTAGACCCCAGGATCCATGCCGTGACATGGACGCGCTGCGACGGTGCAGAATTTTGCTCTGCTTCAACTCGAAGTCCGTCGCGGCGAAGTCACTGGCAAGTTGTGCGTCGGCCATTCGGCTGCTTCGAGCCGCTGCATTCCTTGGCCGGTGTCGCGGCATGGATCCCAGGGTCTCCGCGACGCCGCTGCGCGCCTGCTTCGCCCGGGGATGACGACGCGACAAGCAAGGCGGCAAACCTTGTCTTGTCATGCCGGCCATGGTAGCGAACGCCCGATTTCAATTCGGTCAGCCCCGATCATTCGGTGAGCGAGACTGCCCAGGGGAAAAGGATATCGGCTCATGGCCAGCAATGATGACGCGCCGGTCGGCGCCAACGGCAACGGCAACGCGACGCAGCCCTCGCTCAACGTCCTGGCCCAGTATGTCAAGGACCTGTCCTTCGAAAGCCCCGGCGCGCCGAACTCGTTGCGCGGCCGCGACAAGGCGCCCGGCATCGCCATCAACGTGAACGTCAACGCCAATCCGCTCTCCGACAAGCAGTTCGATGTCAACCTGACGCTGAATGCCAAAGCCTCCTTCGACCAGGAAGTGCTGTTCAATGTCGAGCTGGTCTATGGCGGCGTCTTCGCCATTTCGGGCTTCCCGCAGGAGCACATGCTGCCGATCCTGTTCATCGAATGCCCGCGTCTTTTGTTCCCCTTCGCCCGCCAGATCATCGCCGAGGCGACGCGCAATGGCGGCTTCCCGCCGCTGATGCTCGACCCGATCGATTTCGCGCAGATGTTCCAGCAGAAGATCGCCGAGGACCAGGCCGCGTCGCAGACCAAGGTGAGCTGAGGCTCGGCTGAAAAGGATCGCTTGAGAACCCGGCCTCGCGCCGGGTTTTTTGTGGGCGTTATCCCCTTTGTCATCCTCGGCAACGCTGGCGGGACAGCACCCCCCTCTGGCCTACCGGCCATCTCCCCCGCAAGGGGGGAGATCGGATGTCGTGTTTTGCCTTCGCCGATCTCCAACGTCTCAGAGTCGGCCGAGCGCTGAAGCCGCCAATCTCCCCCCTTGCGGGGGAGATGTCCGGCAGGACAGAGGGGGGTGTGAAGGAACTCGGCGGTCGGCCAGTTCTGAACCGTCCGGCTCCCCTCCCCCTGCGGAGCGCCGCACAACTCCTGCGGATTCCAGAACATTTCGCCACGTTACCCCGCTTTATCATTCCCTCCCGGCAATGGCGCCCCGGCGGTCGCAGCCGCCCCCGCGTCGGCGAGGCTGTGCATGACCGCCGGGCACTTTGGGCGGCATGCACCAACAAAAGAGGGAACGACGATGAAATTCATGCTGACCGACCGCAAGCTTCACCCGCGGGCCAAACCCGTCGCCGACGATTTTAGGACGGGCGGCATCAGCCGCCGCGAATATCTGGCGCTCATGGCCGGGCTCGGCGTCAGCGCCGCCGGCGCCTTTGCCTTGGGGGGCATCGCCGCGACGCCTGCCCGCGCCGCCGAACCGAAGAAGGGCGGAACCTTGCGCGTCGCCATGAACGTCAAGGGTTTCAAGGACCCGCGCACCTTCGACGGCGTCGAAATGTCCAACGTCGCGCGCCACTGCAACGAATATCTGGTGCGCTGGAACACCGATTTTTCGTTCGAGCCCTGGCTGCTGGAAAAATGGGAGATGAGCGACGACGCCAGGACGCTGACGCTGCATGTGCGCAAGGGCATCACCTGGTCGAATGGCGACGCCTTCAACGCCGACGACGTCGTCCACAACCTCACCCGCTGGTGCGAGGCCGGCGTTGCCGGCAATTCGGTCGCCGCGCGCATGGGCGCGCTGGTCAATGCCGACACCAAGAAGGTGGTCGATGGCGGCATCGAGAAGGTCGACGACTTCACCATAAAGCTCAATTTGCCAAAACCCGACATCTCGCTGATCGCCGGCATGGCCGACTATCCCGCGCTGATCATGCACCGCTCCTATAATGGCGATGGCGACCCGATGAAGGCTCTGGCGATCACCACGGGCCCCTGCGAGCTGGTCAAATGGGACGCAGAGACGGGCACGGAGGTGAAGCGCAAGGACAAGCCGTGGTGGAAGGGCGAGTTTTACCTCGACGGCATCCAGTGGATCGACTACGGCTCCGACCCCAACGCCATGCTGTCGGCGTTCGAATCCGGCGAGATCGACACCGACCACGAGACCGCTTCCGATGCCGTCTCGCAGACCGACAAGATGGGGCTGAAGAATTCCGAGATCGCCACGGGGTCCACGATCGTCGCCCGCTTCAATGTCGGCAATCCGCCCTATGACGACGTCAAGGTGCGCCGCGCCGCCCAGCTCGCCGTCGACAATTCGGCCGTGCTGATGCTCGGCCTCGATGGCCGCGGCAAACCCGCCGACAACCACCATGTCGGCCCCATGCATCCCGAATACGCCGACATCGGCCCGGCCAAACGCGATGTGGAGCAGGCGAAGAAGCTGCTCGCCGAATCCGGCAAGGCGGACCATGAATATGAGCTGATCTCGGTCGACATCGAATGGCAGAAGAACACGGGGGACGCCATCGCCGCGCAGATCCGCGAGGCCGGCCTCAAGATCAAGCGCACCGTGCTGCCCGCCGCCACCTTCTGGAACGACTGGAGCAAGTTCCCCTATTCCTGCACCGAATGGCTCGGCCGCCCGCTCGGCGTCCAGGTGCTGGCGCTGGCGTACAAATCCGGCGCTGCCTGGAACGAAAGCGCCTATGCCAATAAGGAATTCGACGAGCTGCTCGACAAGGCGCTGGCCATGCCCGACCCCAAGGCCCGCAAGGAAATCATGGCCAAGATCGAGCAGAATTTGCGCGATTCCGGCATCATCATCCAACCCTACTGGCGCTCGGTCTACCGCACCTACCGCAAAGGCATCGAAGGCTGCGAACAGCACCAGGCGCTGGAACAGCATTTTGAGAAGGTTTGGATCGAAAGTTAAGGCGAATGCGGCGCCTCTTCCTTCCCCCCTTGTGGGGGAAGGTGGCCTCGCGAAGCGAGGTCGGATGAGGGGTGTTCCAGCTTGGCAACATGCGTTTGACTGCGAGCACATCGAGGCGACGCGAAACCATCATCGCCTCATTCCGTACCGCACTCGTCTCGGCGCTGCGCGCCGATCCATCTTCTTCCACGAGGGGGGAAGGACGAGGCGTTGCGCCCGCCTCTACGCCCACCTTCGCACCCGCTGCCAGCCTGCGTATCGCGGCCATCATGTCGTCTTCCGAAAACGACAAAGCGGAAAAACGTGGAGAGGTGTTGGCCCATGGACGATGCGGAGCGCCTTTGGCCCACACTCATATCATTTGGGGAAGATGGCCGGCGCGCATGCCGGTGAGACAATTGCCTGAGCCCCGCGCCGGCCACTAGCGACCTGATGAAGGTCCGCCGCCCGATTTATGTACCGGGCCTATGCCGGGCGATCAACCGAGCCGGGCAGTCGGTATGAATTCGTACCAATCCGGGATTATCGCGCGACCGGCGGCAACAGGCTCTCGGGAAACGGCGAACGTTTCTAGTGTGGGCAGACCGACACTGGACACGTGACAGCCGTCACGGCCGAAAGCTTCTCGCGCTTGCTCAGCGTCGGCTTCGCATAGATCTTTTTCATGCCGGCAGTGGCGCTGGCCTTTCCTTCCCCCCTTGTGGGGGAAGGTGGATTGCCGCAAAGCGGCAAGACGGATGAGGGGTGTTCCAGCTTGGCGGCATCATCAAAGATCGCACGAAATCGGCGCGACATACGTCACCGCCCCACTCTGTACGCACCCCTCATCCGTCTCGGCGCTGACGCGCCGATCCACCTTCCCCCACAAGGGGGGAAGGAAGAGGCGCCGCCGCGCTCGACCCCGCTCACCGTGCCGGCCTCAGCAGCGTCCAGATCCAGCCGGCGAAGGTCAGCACCAGGAAGGGATAGCCTGCCGCCGGCAGGGGCGCTGGCCTTTCCTTCTCCCCTTGTGGGAGAAGGTGGATTGCCGCAAAACGGCAAGACGGATGAGGGGTGTTCCAGCTTGGCGGCACCATCAAAGACCGCACCAAATCGGCACGAAAACATCACGCTCTCACTCTGTGCAGCACCCCTCATCCGTCTCGGCGCTGACGCGCCGATCCGCCTTCCCCCACAAGGGGGGAAGGAAGAGGCGTCGCGCCCCTCCGCCCTCACCGTGCCGGCCTCACCAGCGTCCAGATCCAGCCGGCGAAGGTCGCCACCAGGAAGGGATAGCCGGCCGCCGGCAGTGGCGCCGAGGTCGGCAGCAAGGGCGCGCCCCACAGCACCATGCCCACCGACACCAGGAACAGCACGGCGGCGACGAGCGCGGTCAGCCGCATCCACAGCGCGAAAGTGTTCGGCACGCTGACCATGATCAGCGCCGCCGCCCAAAGCGAGATGCCGCCGACATAGGAAGGCACGCTGGCCTGCAGACCCGCGGCATTGCCGGCCAAAAGCAGGCTCTCGCCCGCAAGGAAGGTCAGGAAGCCCGCGGCAACGCAATCATTGCCCAGCCGCTGATATTTCATCGTGAGAAGTGCGGCCGCCACCACCAGCGCCACGCCATCGATCGCCCACAGCGTCTCGCGCAACGCATCGCTCGCCACGAAGGTGCCAGCAAGGCCGAAGATGCCGCCGATGGCGAGACCGAGGGAGGCGGTGGTGTCCGGAGTTGTGCGCATTTGATGCCCCCAAGTTAGGAGAAGGATACGCCGGTAAAGGACGTTCTCAAAGGGTGCCCTTAGCCCTAGCCCGCCCGGCGGCGTGATGGGAATGGTCCCAGACCGCTTGCACGATGGTAACGGGCCACGCCGACAAACGGTGCGATTACCTAGAAAGCATTGCTGAATTTGCTGTCGCGGATTCCACGAGGGCGGAAGATGCACAAGGCGGGAGGTTTCAGGTCGCCGCGGCAGCAGCATGAGGCAACATGTAGATTACTACTCCGATGCTGAGCCCGAATATCGCCTCTCAGATAGCGGACAATCCCCACCGCGCAGCGTCAGCGCCGCGCTGGCGGGGGGCCCGCTGCCTCCGGCAACTCCCCCGCTTTCGAAGCCTGCCATCGATCCACCGGATCGATGTCTTGGCGCGTCATGCGCGCCAACCGCCCCTTCAATCCCCCATCTTCAGCGCCTGGATAAACGCCTCCTGCGGGATATCCACCTTGCCGAACTGGCGCATCCGCTTCTTGCCCTCTTTCTGCTTGTCCAAGAGCTTGCGCTTGCGGCTCACGTCGCCGCCGTAGCATTTCGCCGTCACGTCCTTACGCAAGGCCGAGATGGTTTCGCGGGCGATGACCTTGCCGCCGATGGCGGCCTGGATCGGGATCTTGAAGAGATGGTGCGGGATCAGCTCCTTCAGCTTCTCGCACATCTGCCGGCCGCGCTTTTCGGCCGCCGTGCGGTGCACCAGCATCGATAGCGCGTCGACCGGCTCCTCATTGACCAGGATCGACATCTTCACTAGGTCGCCCTCGCGGTAGTCGGTCAGGTGATAGTCGAAGGAGGCGTAGCCTTTTGAGATCGACTTCAGCCGGTCGTAGAAATCGAAGACGACTTCGTTGAGCGGCAGGTCGTAGGTCAGCATGGCGCGTTTGCCGACATAGGAGAGGTCGGCCTGGATGCCGCGCCGGTCCTGGCAGAGTTTCAATATGCCGCCGAGATAGTCGTCGGGCGTCAATATGGTGGCGCGGATCCATGGCTCCTCAATCGCGGAGATTTTCACCACGTCGGGCATGTCGGCCGGGTTGTGCAGTTCCTTGACCGAGCCGTCATTGAGCAGCAGCCGGTAGACGACGCTCGGTGCGGTGGCGATCAGGTCGAGGTTGAACTCGCGCTCCAGCCGCTCCTGGATGATTTCGAGATGCAACAGGCCAAGGAAGCCGCAGCGATAACCGAAGCCGAGCGCCGCACTGGTTTCCATCTCATAAGAGAAAGAAGCGTCGTTGAGGCGCAGTTTGCCGACGGCGGCGCGCAGATCCTCGAAATCGGCGGCGTCGACCGGGAACAGGCCGCAGAACACCACCGGCTGTGCCGGCTTGAAGCCGGGCAGGGCATGCGCGGTCTGGCGCTTGTCCTCGGTGATGGTGTCGCCGACGCGGGTGTCGGCCACTTCCTTGATCGAGCCGGTGAAGAAGCCGAACTCGCCGGGGCCGAGCTCCTCGACATTGATGCGGGCGGGCGTGAACACGCCGGTGCGCTCGACCAGGTATTTCGCGCCGGTGCCCATCATGCGGATGGTCTGGCCCTTCTTCAGCACACCGTCGATGATGCGCACCAGCACGATGACGCCGAGATAGGCGTCGTACCAGCTGTCGACCAGCATCGCTTTCAGGGGGGCCGTGGCATCGCCCTCGCGCGGCGGCGGCAATTGGTGGACGATGGCTTCGAGCACGTTGGGAATGCCGAGGCCTGTCTTGGCCGAGATCAGCACGGCGCCCGAGGCGTCGATGCCGATCACCTCCTCGACCTGCTCGCGGATGCGCTCGGGCTCGGCGGCCGGCAGGTCGACCTTGTTCAGCACCACGACGATCTCGTGATTGTTGTCGATCGCCTGGTAGACATTGGCCAGCGTCTGCGCCTCGACGCCCTGGGAGGCGTCGACGACCAGCAGCGAGCCCTCGCAGGCGGCGAGCGACCGCGACACTTCATAGGCGAAGTCGACATGGCCGGGCGTGTCGATGAGGTTGAGGATATAGTCCTCGCCATTGTTGGCGCGGTATTTCAGCCGCACCGTCTGCGCCTTGATGGTGATGCCGCGCTCGCGCTCGATGTCCATCGAGTCCAGCACCTGCTCCTTCATGTCGCGCAGCTCCAGCCCGCCGGTGGACTGGATCAGGCGGTCGGCAAGCGTGGATTTGCCATGGTCGATATGGGCGACGATGGAAAAATTGCGGATGTGGTCGAGGGGCGTGCTCATGCCGCGCGCTTTAGCAGGGGCGGCAATCGGCGGCAAGGCTTGCGGCGCAAGGGCTGCCTTGCGGGTCACAAAGCGGTGACATCGGCCGAAAAACCGGGAAAACCGGCCCGCGGGCGACGAATGCGTAAACTTTGATCGGTCACATTAGACCTTGGTTTGCCGCCTGTGTGGTAAATGCACGAACGCTAATGTCTGTTGGGGGTTGGAAATGTTCAGGATTTTGCGCGGCTTTGCCCGCTCCCGCAGCGGGTCGATGATGCCGCTCTTCCTGGTGATGCTGATGCCGCTGATCGCGGCCGTCGGCTTCTCGGTCGACTATACCAGCGCGGTCCAGACCAAGTCCAACCAGCAGCAGGCGCTGGATGCCGCGATCCTGACGATCACCACCATGGACACCACGGCGACACTTTCGCAGCGCCAGACGATGCTGCAGGATTCCTTCGTCGCCAACGGCGGACAAGGCACCGCGACACTGACCAACTTCGTGGGTGGCACCGCCACCACCGCCACCACCGCGCGGGCCACGGCAAGTTTCGCCATGCCGACCGACTTCATGACCATCGCCAGGATTGACACCGTACCGATCGCCGTGGCCTCGGCTGTCAGCAAGCCGCCGGCGCTGGTCAAGGCGGACTTCAAGGTCACCGGGGTGTCGGGTTACTGGAACAAGACGATGACGCTCTACGGTACGCAATTCGGTGCGACGGTGCCCAAGCCGCTGATGACGATCGCTTACGTCTATGGCAGTACTGGGGACCCGAAGGGCTATGGCACCACCACCACCAGCATCCTTACGACTGATTCAACCGGCAAGACCGTCGCCACGGTGGCCCAGACGCAGGTCTGCAAGCTCGCCGGCTCCAACCCGCCCGCCGGTGCGGTGATCCAGACCGACAAGTTTCTGACGAGATATTACTGTGTCGACACAATGTCGTCCCCCACCGGCGCGTCCATCGATGTCAGCCAAATGGGTGGCCTCAGTCTGCAGATGCATGTGCCATCGGGGAACCCGCAAGACCTCAAGACGAATGATCCGCTCACCTCGAACCGCCTCTACAGCGGGGTCAAGGATCCGCAGACCGGCACTGTCACCTATAATGAGACCGCGACCGGCCAGGTCGTCGATATCTTCGGCCTCGTGCCTTGCGGCTCGACAGCCTATCAGGCCTGGGAAGACGGCGGCAACCCGGTTCCGGCGCCTGTCGGCAACGCCGACTTCTTCTACAACGTCACCGGCAAATGCGACTTCAATAAGCGGCCCTCGGACACGGCGCTGACGCAGTGATGTAGACGCGTCTTCCTTCTCCCCTGTGGGGCCCGAAGGGCGGGCGAGGCCAGTGACTCGCCCAGGGCGGTGGCCTCGCGAAGCGAGGTCGGATGAGGGGTGTTCCAGGGAACGCCAACGTCTCACTCCGCTGGAACACCCCTCATCCGTCTCGGCGCTGACGCGCCGATCCACCTTCCCCAAAGGGGGGGAAGGAAGACGCGCCTCGCCCGCCCTTCGGGCCCCACAAGGGGAAAAGGAAATGCGTGCCTTTTGCCACCGGGGCTGTAGACGGACCGCGGCGTTCGGCTAACCTCACGTCATGCCGCATCAACCCGTCCTCCCCGCCAAACGCAATTTTGCTCGTTCGCTTCGCCGTGCCATGACGGAGGCTGAAGACAGGCTCTGGCAAGAATTGCGCGACCGCAGGCTCGACGGGATAAAATTCCGGCGCCAAGCGCCATTTGGAAAATACATCGCGGATTTCGTTTGCATCGAAGCCAGCCTGATCATCGAGATAGACGGCAGCCAGCATGCGGATTCGGATTCGGACCGGAGCCGTGACGCCGACCTGAAGGCGAGGGGCTTTCGCATCCTGCGCTTCTGGAATGACGACGTCCTGAGAGACATGAACGCCGTCTGCGACACGATCCTCGCCTATGTGCGGGATACCAGTCTGCAGCCCTGGCGGTAGCGGCGCCGACGCTTCTTCCCTTCTCCCCTTGTGGGAGAAGGTGGCCGCGAAGCGGCCGGATGAGGGGTGCTCCAGCTTGGCAAGGACGGCGATCCGTCACGCACCCCTCAACCGTCTCGGCGCTGCGCGCCGATCCACCTTCTCCCACAAGGGGAGAAGGGAAGAGGCGTCGGCGCTCTTCAATCACAAAGCGGTGAGCGTTGTAACGAAGCTCGTGGTGGCGGCGAAGTGGGGACATGACGGGCGCATCGTGGCGCCGTCCCCACGGAGCAAGCCGATGTCGCCAGTCATATCAAGCAGGTTCCTCGCACTGTCCGGCTTCGCCGCGCTGGCGCTCGCCGCCGCGCTCGGCGCGGCAGTCGCCCAGCCGCTCACCGTGGTCGAGCTGTTCACCAGCCAGGGCTGCTCGTCCTGCCCGCCGGCCAATGCCAACCTCATCAAGGTCAAGGACCGGCCCGGCGTGCTGGCGCTGTCGTTCAACGTCACCTATTGGGATTATCTCGGCTGGAAGGACACGTTCGGAAAGCAGGAGTTCACCCAGCGCCAGGTTTCCTACGAGCGCCCGCTCGGCCATGACGGACCGTTCACGCCGCAAGTGGTGGTCAACGGCCATGCCGACGTCGTCGGCGCCGCGCCGGGCCAGATCGAACATCTGATCGCCGCGACGGCCAAGACCGGCGGTCCGTCGCTGTCGCTCGAGGGCGGCAA
>NZ_JAPYKP010000171.1:0-11394 GCF_037179725.1 Mesorhizobium sp. Cs1321R2N1
CCACCATCGTCCACGCGCCGGGCGAAGCCGACGGCCGCACCGAAGTCTTCGCGCCGCAGGACGGCATCATCCTGACCCGCCGCTCGCGCCGCATCATCCGCGCCGGCGAAGACCTGTTGAAACTGGTCGGCGACAGGAAGAGCACCGACGCCCGGTCGGGTACGCTGGAGGATTAGCCTCCGTCGAATCCAGTTGCGCGGCCGCCCAATCGCCGCTAAGGGAATCGCCATGAACATGCGTTCGATCAAGACCATTTGGTGGTGGGCCTGCTGACAGCGGCCTGTTCGAACGCGTGCGCGTGAAAATAGAGGTGGCCGCAACGGAATGTCCGGGCGGCCATTTGTTTTTCAAAGCCATTCCCGGGTCCGTTGCCCAAGTAGCTGATGGAGACGGCAATGACGTTGAAGGTTCTGGAAACCGGCGCTGAAAGCTTCGTGACGGCGGGTGGCATCACCATCACCCGCGAGCGCCATGGCCGGCCTTATGAAGGTGCGATCGACGCTTATGTCGACGGGCTGAATTCGCGCCGGGGCGCGGTATTTTCCTCGAACTACGAATATCCCGGCCGCTATACGCGCTGGGATACGGCCATCATTGATCCGCCGCTGGTCATCTCCGCGCGCGGCCGCGCCATGCGCATCGAGGCGCTGAACGGCCGCGGCGAGGCGCTGCTGCCGGTCATCGGCAGGACACTGGGCGGTCTCGCCGAAGTCACCATCGCCGAGACCGCCAAAAAGCTGATCCGCCTCGACGTCGCCAAGCCCGGCCGTGTCTTCACCGAGGAGGAACGCAGCCGCGTTCCCTCCGTCTTCACCGTGCTGCGCGCCATCACCGCTCTGTTCAGGACAGCCGAAGACGCCAATCTCGGCCTCTACGGCGCCTTCGGCTACGACCTTGCCTTCCAGTTCGACCCGGTCGAGCACACGCTCGTTCGCAAGGAAAGCCAGCGCGACCTGGTGCTGTTCCTGCCCGATGAGATCCTGGTCGTCGACCATTATTCGGCCAAGGCCTGGACCGACCGCTACGACTATGCGGGCGAGGGTTTTTCGACCGAAGGCCTGCCGCGCGATCAAATCGCCGAGCCGTTCAAGACCGCCGACCGCATCCCGCCGCGCGGCGACCATGAGCCGGGCGAATACGCCAATCTGGTGCGCCGGGCGATGGACAGCTTCAAGCGCGGCGACCTATTCGAGGTCGTCCCCGGCCAGATGTTCTACGAACGCTGCGAGACGCAGCCATCTGAGATTTCACGCAAGCTGAAGTCGATCAACCCGTCGCCCTATTCCTTCTTCATCAATCTGGGCGAGAACGAATACCTGATCGGCGCGTCGCCCGAGATGTTCGTGCGCGTCAACGGCCGCCGCGTCGAGACCTGCCCGATCTCCGGCACCATCAAGCGCGGCGACGATGCCATTTCGGACTCTGAGCAGATCATCAAGCTGCTCAACTCCAAGAAGGATGAATCCGAGCTCACAATGTGCTCGGACGTGGACCGCAACGACAAGTCGCGGGTCTGCGATCCAGGTTCGGTGCGCGTCATCGGCCGCCGCCAGATCGAGATGTATTCGCGCCTGATCCATACGGTCGATCATATAGAGGGCCGGCTGCGCGAAGGCATGGACGCTTTCGACGCGTTTCTGTCGCATGCCTGGGCGGTCACCGTCACCGGCGCGCCGAAACTATGGGCCATGCGCTTCATCGAGCAGAACGAGAAGAGCCCGCGCGCCTGGTATGGCGGCGCCATCGGCATGGTCAACTTCAACGGCGACATGAACACCGGGCTTACCTTGCGCACCATCCGCATCAAGGACGGCATCGCCGAGGTGCGCGCCGGCGCTACATTACTCTTCGACAGCATTCCCGAGGAAGAAGAAGCTGAAACCGAACTGAAGGCATCCGCCATGCTCTCCGCCATCCGCGACGCCAAGATGGGCAATTCGACCAGCACCGAGCGCACCACGGCGCGCGTCGGCGACGGCGTCAACATCCTGCTGGTCGACCATGAGGACAGCTTCGTCCACACGCTGGCCAACTACTTCCGCCAGACCGGCGCCAATGTCTCGACCGTGCGCACGCCGGTGCCGGAGGAAGTCTTCGAGCGGCTGAAGCCCGACCTCCTCGTGCTGTCGCCCGGACCCGGCACGCCGAAGGATTTCGACTGCGCGGCGACCATCAGACGAGCCCGCGCCCGCGACCTGCCGATCTTCGGCGTCTGCCTTGGCCTGCAGGCATTGGCCGAAGCCTATGGCGGCGAACTCCGGCAATTGCACATTCCCATGCACGGCAAGCCGTCGCGTATCCGCGTCTCGAAGCCGGGCATTATTTTCTCCGGCCTGCCCAAGGAAGTGACCGTCGGCCGTTACCACTCGATCTTCGCCGATCCGGTGCGCCTGCCTGACGATCTCGTGGTCACGGCCGAGACCGAGGACGGCGTCATCATGGCCTTCGAGCACCGCAAGGAGCCGATTGCCGCGGTGCAGTTCCACCCGGAATCGATCATGACGCTCGGCCACAATGCCGGCATGCGCATCATCGAGAACATCGTCGCCCACCTGCCGCGCAAGGCCAAGGAAAAGGCAGCCTGACCGTAATGGCCGAAGCCGAGAACACCATGGCGATCGCGGCGAAAGCCGCCGCGAAGCGCAAGGTCGCCAATCTCGCCTTCTGGTCGATCGTGGTCGCCTTTGTCGTGCTCGCGCTCAAGGCCGCCGCCTGGTACGTAACCGGATCCGTCGCGCTCTATTCGGACGCGCTGGAATCGATCGTCAATGTCATTGCCTCGATGGCCGCTTTCTGGGCGATCCAGGTCAGCTACAAGCCTGCCGACCAGGATCACCCTTTCGGCCATCACAAGGCCGAGTATTTGTCGGCCGTGCTCGAAGGCGTGCTGATCGTGGTCGCCGCGCTTTTGATCCTGAGCGAGGTCTGGCGCTCCTGGCAGACCCCGGCCCCACTGGAACAGCCTTGGGAAGGGCTTGCCGTCAACGGCGTCGCCACCGCCATCAATGCTTTCTGGGCCTGGACGCTGATCCGCGCGGGCCGAGCCGAAAAGTCACCGGCGCTGGTCGCCGATGGCAATCACATCATGACCGATGTGGTGACCTCGGTTGGCGTCTTCGGCGGCCTGGTCGGAGCGATCCTGACCGGCTGGCAGATCCTCGACCCGGCACTGGCCGTCATCGTCGCGCTCAACATCCTGTGGCAGGGCTGGCATGTCATCGGCTCGTCGATGAACGGCCTGATGGATCGGGCCGTCGATACGGCGGAGCACATGCGCATCCGCGACATCATCTCGGCCAATTGCAAGGGCGCTCTGGAGGTGCATGATCTCAAGACCCGCATCGCCGGCCGCGCCACCTTCATCGAGTTCCATCTGGTCGTCGATGCAGACATGTCGGTTGGCGCCAGCCATATCATCTGCGACCGCATCGAGGACGCGCTGAAGGCCGACATTCCCTCGGTGCGGGTGACCATCCATGTCGAGCCCGACGACGAGGCCAAGCTGCCCAAGGGCACGACCGCAGTGCCGTTTGCTTGATGCGGTTAGAACGGTTGGAAGATTGGCCGAAGCCCTTCCTCCTTCGTCATCCTGGGGCGAAGCAGGAGCGAAGCTCCGTCGCGGAGACCCTGGGATCCATGCCGCGACATTAATCGAAAGGTGCAGCGGAGCAGAACTCTGCACCGTGGCGGCGCGTCCAAGTCGCGGCGTGGATCCTATGGTCTGCGCCGCGTCGCTTCGCTCCTTGCTCCGCCATAGGACGAAGTGCCAGATCTCAAGGCGCGCAGGCCGATTGCGGCATTGACTCCAGCCGATAGACCTTGTCGTCGGACGCGGTCTTGCCGACGGCCGCCTTCGAGCAGAGGTCGACAACCGCCAGGCTACTATTGGGATTGGCAAGCATGATGGTGCCGTTGGCGCCGCGCTTGAGGAAGATTTCCTTTTGCGCGATGTCGCAGGAAAAATTGCTCGTCTTCGAACTCGCAGCACAACGCCACTGGTCGGCTTCGCCCTGGCACGAATAGGTCTGCGTGACCTTGGCCCCCTTCTGCCGCGTGGTGACGGAGACGGCAATGTCGGCGCCGTCGGGCCAGTTCGCGACATCGTCCCCGGAGGCGAAGGATGCCAGTTCCACCGGCCCGCGGAACACCCGGATCGACTGGGTCAGTTGGTCGGGATGCGAACTCATATGCGCCGCGTCATAGTCGCGCCCGTAGCAGAAGGCCTGGTCGGGTTTGAACCGCTCGCGCAGCGGCGGCCCGAGCGCCGGATCGATCGGATCGATCCGCGCGAACTCCGCCTTGCAGGTTGCGGGGGGCATCGGGTCGAGGCGGAAATTGTCGTCTTCCTTGCCCAGCGCCTGCCTGTCGTATTCAGCCGTGCCGAGTTCTTCTTCCGAACCGGCGTCGAGATAGATATCGGACGACAGGTTCGACAGGATCAGCCTGCCCCTGTCGTCGACCTTCAGCGATGCCAGCGTGCGGTCGCACTCCATGCCGCAACGGATCGGGCCCGATTTGCCGTCCTCGGACTCGTGATTGCACCAGCCGCCGGCCCATTCCGGCGCCTTGGCGCCGCGCACCGTGGTGATGAGGAAACCATTGTAGGATGTATCGGAATTGGCGCCCGGTTCCTCATTGGGACGGCTGACCGGATCATGGCCGTAGTAGAAGAAGATCCGCGCCACCTTCTGCTTCGGATGCGCCTTGAGATGCGCCGGGTCATAGACCCGGCCGAAACAGGCATCCGCCCCGTTAGGGCTGAGTTCGGTGAGCTTGAGCGCATCGCCAGCAAAAGCAGAACCCGTAAGTCCGCCAAGCAGTGCGGCGCCGAACCCGGCGCCGGCGAGCGTCTTCCATTCCCTGAACGCCATGTGCCCCCCACCTCCGCATCGACAGGACGTAACGTCGATTTATGCTAGTATTGCGGCTTGAGCCACGCAAATCGCAGCGAAATCTGAGGGGATGCCATGCGCCGACGTGACATGTTCCAGGCGGTTCTCGCCGGAGCCGGAACGCTTCTCGGCCTGCGCGCGGTACAGGCAGCGACCACCGAGCCTGTCAGGTTGAAGGTCGCCTATCATCTTAGCGATCTCGACAAGGTCAATTTCGTGCTCGGCAACATCAAGAACCATTATGAGGGCACCAGCGGCAATGTCGAGATCGCGCTGGTCGTGCATGGTCCGGCTCTTGCCGCCTTCAAGTCGAAGGGCATATCGGCGGCGATTTCGGGGCGCTTTACCGGTCTTGTCCAGCAAGGGCTCGACCCGCATGCTTGCGGCAACACCATGCACGGCATGGACATCACGCTCGCCGACCTGCTCGACGGCTTCCGTGCCGCCGACAAGGGCGGCGTCGTCAAGCTCGCTGAATTGCAAAGCCAGGGCTATGTCTATCTCAGGCCTTGAAGCGGCACTGACTTGAATGCAAGGGTGCAAGACCCACCACCAAGGTGTCGGAAATCCCCGGAGGAACAGCAGTGCCAGAGACAGCCCTTGGTCTTGTCATCCCCGATCTCGCCGGCAAGGCGGTGCTGGTCACCGGTGCCTCGACCGGCATCGGCGCGGCGCTCGCGCTCGCCTATGCCGAGCAGAAATGCAAGGTGGCGCTGCACTATAATTCCAGCCACGACGCCGCCGAGAAACTCGGCCGGACCATTCGCGACGGCGGCGGCGAGGTCTTCCTTGTCCAGGGCGATTTTTCTCTCCCCGCCGATGTCGAACGCGTCGTCGAGGACAGCGCGCGACATTTCGGCCGCCTTGACGGGCTGGTCAACAATGCCGGCGGCATGCTTGGCCGCGTGCCCTATGCCGAGCAGACCGAGGCGCATTACGACGCGGTAATGGACCTCAACGCCCGCTCGGTGCTGACCGCCTCGCGCAAGGCGATGCCATGGCTGAAGATACAGGGCGGCTTCATCGTCAACACCTCGTCGATCGCCGCGCGCAATGGCGCCGGCGGCGGTGCCGGCCTCTATGGCTCGGCAAAAGCCTTCGTCTCCAACGTCACGCGCGGTATGGCCAAGGAACTGATCGGCTTCGGCATTCGCGTCAACGCCGTGGCGCCGGGCACGATCCTCACCCCCTTCCACGAACGCTATTCGACCGATGAGCAGGTGAAGGGCATGGTCGCAACCATTCCGCAGGGCCGCGCCGGCACGGCGCAGGATTGCGTCGGCGCCTATCTGTTCCTCTCATCGGACCTGTTGAGCGGCTACATCACCGGCCAGGTGATCGAGGTTAATGGCGGCCAGTTGATGCCTTGACCGACGACCGGCATACTGGACACACTCCTTTCGCGCCAACCCTGGGGGAGACGAGGACATGTACGGACTGATCGGCAAGATGCGGGCGGCGCGCGGCCAACGCGACGCGGTCATGACTGTGCTGCGTGAAAGCACCGGCGCCCTGCCCGGCTGCCTGAGCTATATCGTCGCCACCGACCCTGCCGACGCCGACGCGATCTGGGTGACCGAAGTGTGGACCGATCAGGCAAGCCACAAGGCATCCCTGCAGCTTCCCGAGGTGCAGGCGGCGATCGCCAAGGCACGGCCCTTCATCGCCGGCTTCGAGTTCCAGGTGGAAACCCATCCCGTCGGAGGCTTCGGCCTGCCAGCGAGCAAAACCGGCTAAGGCGCGCGCGCTGCAAGGCGCTCGGGCAGGAAATCGACGAAGACGCGCACCTTTGGCGACAGGTGGCGATTGGAGGGCCATAGCATCCGGAACTGGCCACGACCGTCGACATGATCGTCCAGCACGGTGCGCAGCCTGTCCTCGCGCAGCGCCTCCCGCACCAGGAAATCGGGCATGCAGGCGATGCCGAGTCCGGCGATCGTGGCGCCTTTCAAAGCTTCCATGTTGTTGCAGGTCAGCATCGAACGGATCAGCGGCTGGGCGCTCCCGGTAATGAATGGCCAGTCCAGCAGCCTGCCGCTGTTGAGATAGCGGAAATTTATGCCGAAATGCCCGATGAGATCCGCCGGCACGCCGGGTATGCCATGGCGATCGAGGTAGGAGGGTGCCGCGCACAGCAGCATGCGGAAGGGCGCAATGGGTTTCGACACCAATCGTGAATCGGGCAGCTCGCCGCTGCGGATCGCGACGTCGATGCCTTCTTCGATGACGTCGACGATCCGGTCGTTGAAATCGATATCGAGCTCGATCTCGGGATAGCGCGCCATGAACTCCGACAGCACCGGCAGCAAAAGATGGTAGGTGACGATCGGGGTCGAGACGCGCAGCCGCCCACGCGGCGTCTCCCGTGTCCGCGACAGCATCGCCTCGGCATCGTCGATGTCGTCGAGAATGCGTCGCACGCGCTCGTTGAACAGCTTGCCCTCCTCCGTCAGGCCGATCCGCCGCGTGGAGCGCTGCAGCAGCCGCACGCCGAGCTCCTGCTCGAGCCGCGCCACACTTTTGCCGACCGCGGAAGCGGAGATGCCGAGCGCCCGCCCGGCGGCGACGAAGCTGCCGAACTCGGCGGTGCGGGCGAAGGCCAGAAGGCCGCTGAGGCGATCCATCATATTGCTCCATTCGAGCGTTTCGTTCCGTTATGTCGAGATATTTGATACCATTCTTCCTGATCTGTCTCTGACCTATCTTGGTCGTCATGACCGGGCGCCGCGATTGAGCGGCACGCCGGCGCAGAACTACTCAGATAGGAAAATCCATGACCTTGAAGATCACCGCCGGCCCGGCCGAGAGATGGCTCGTGCTCTTGTCCGTATGCCTTGCCGCCATGACGATGCCCCTGACCTTCACCGGCCCGGCCGTCGCGCTCTCCCGTATCGCGGCCGATCTCGGCGGCAGCCCGATCACGCTCAATTGGGTGACCAACGCCTTCATGCTGACCTTCGCCGCCAGCCTGATGGCAGCGGGCGCTCTGGCCGACAATCATGGCCGCAAGCGGATCTTCCTCGTCGGTCTCGCCCTCTACATCCTCGCTTCGCTCGGCGCGATGCTGGCGCCCGACATCGCCTGGTTCGATATCTTCCGGGCCGCGCAAGGGCTCGGCAGTGCCCTGGCCTTTGCCGGCGGCGCCTCGGCACTTGCCCAGGAATTCGAGGGACCATTGCGGCTGCGCGCCTTCTCCTTTCTCGGCACCAGTTTCGGCATCGGGCTGGCCTTCGGCCCGATTGCCTCGGGCCTGCTCATCTCCATGTTTGGCTGGCGGTCGATCTTTGTTCTGGTCATGGCACTCGCGGTTGCCTCGGCAATCCTTGGCCTGCGCACCATCAGGGAATCGCGTGACCCGGATGCGATCGGCCTCGACTGGGCGGGCGCCGGCACGTTCACCGTCGCGCTGGCCGCGCTGACCTATGGCGTGTTGCAGGCGCCGCAGAGCGGCTGGGCCGATCCTCTTGTGGTAACGCTCCTCGGCGTGGCCGTCCTTTGCGTTGGGCTGTTCGTCGTCGTCGAGCGGCGCGTGCGCCGGCCGATGCTCGATCTCACCCTGTTTCGCTATCCGCGCTTCGTCGGTGTCCAGTTCCTGGCTGCGGCGCCCGCCTACGGCTTCGTCGTCCTGCTCGTGCTTTTGCCGATCCGCTTCATCGGCATCGAGGGGATGGGCGAGATCAAGGCCGGGCAATTGATGATCTGCCTCTCCGGGCCGTTGCTGGTCCTGCCCTTGCTTGCCGGCCAGCTGGCGCGCTGGATCGCTCCGGCGACGATCTGCGGCGTCGGCCTGCTCGTAGCGGCGGCCGGTTTGGTCTGGCTGAGCCTGACGCCATCGATCGGCGTCGCGCTGGTCGCGCCGCTGATCCTGATCGGCGTCGGCATCGCCTTGCCCTGGGGATTGATGGACGGGCTCGCCGTCAGCGTCGTGCCGACCGAGCGGGCCGGCATGGCGGTCGGCATCTTCAACACCACGCGGGTCGCTTGCGAGGGTGTGGCACTGGCCATCGTCATGGCGATGCTGTCAGGCTTCACCGCGGCGCAACTCGCCGCTCGAGGCGCTGCGTCTTCCAGCGATGCGGCCGCCGCGGCGCAGTTGCTGGTGACCGGCAATGTCGGCGGAACCGCGCAACATTTGCCGATGGCCGCCGCCGCCGTTCTGGCCGAGGCCTACGAAACGGCGTTCGACAGGCTGCTGGTCGTGCTGGCGGCAATCACCCTCGTCACCGCCCTCGTCGTCTTCCTCGGCTTGCGTCGCGGATCGGCGCCCGAACACGAGACCGTGCCGCTGCCGGCGTGCCAGGAAGGGTAGGCATCAGCCATTTGCAGGCCAGCTGGATATCAATGCACCTTAGTCCAGCCTATGCATCAGATCGTCATCAAGCCAGCGGCCGAAGAAATAGGCCAGCTGCTTGTGCCACCACGGCCAGTCGTGGCTGACGTCGCCCCCCCAATAATCGACCCAGGCGGGAATGGATTTGTCGCGCAGGATCTGTTCCAGCTGGCGTGTCTCGACCAGCATGCGCTCCTCCCAGGCGCCTTGCCCGCAGCAGAAGATCAGCCTGAGCGCCTTCAGCCGCGCCAGCAGCTTCGGGTCGACGATCCCTGGCAGATAATCGAGCGGCGAGTTGTAGAAGATGTCCCCGTCGAGTGCCTTGCCGAAGAAATCGCGCGCCGAATAAACCCCCGACAGCGAGATGACGCCGCTGGCGAGTTCAGGAAAACGGAAGACGAAATTCGAGGAATGGTAGCCACCCATCGAACAGCCTGAAAACAGCGGCTTCAGCCGCCGTCCGCCATTGGCTTGCGCCGCGGTTTCCAGAAATTCCGGCAGTGCTTCCTCTCGCACATAGCGGAAATAGGCCTCGTGGCGGGCGATACGGTGCGCGGCATCGACATGCCTGGCGAAGAAGGATTCCGAATCGATGCCGTCGACGGTGAACAGCTGGATGCGGCCGGTGTCGATGAACTCGGCGAGCGCGCCCACCCCGCCGGAATCCTCGAACTGGTAGAACCGGCCCTGCGAAGTCGGGAACACCACAACCGGCCGGCCGGTATGGCCGTAGCGCTTGTACTCCATGTCGCGGCCGAGATTGCGGGCGAAAGCCTTGTGATAGGAGACGTCCATGGGCCTCAAGCCTTTTCCGCGTGGATATAGGCCACCGCCTCGCGCAGCTCCGCCTGATCCTTCGAGCGCATCTGATAGGCGTAATTCCCCATGGCGCGGCTGAAAACCTCTTCTATTGGCTGATGATGGACGATCTTGTCGCCGTGCGCGGCTAGCACGTCCGCATGGCTGTGCAAATAGTCGAGGTGGCGCTTGCGGCTGGCATAGGCGGTGAAATACTTGCCCTCATAAGGGCCGCCGGCGGCGTCCTTGACCACCATGTCCGCCCACGCCGCGTAGACATCGATGTCGAACGTGTAGTTGATCGCGTCGGTCATCCAGGCGCCGGGCGGGCGCATGTTGACCTCCAGTGCGATGATGCGGTCATCCCTGGTCTCGAACAGCTCGATGTGGAAAAAGCGTTCGCGCACGTCGAATGCTTTCAGGATCTTGCGGCCGGCTTCCTCGACGACAGGCCTGATCCGGGGAAAGCAGGTGTAACTCATGTGGCGGTCCTTGTTGACCACATCCATGACGCTCTGGTCGTAGCGGTGGCTGGCCGCCAGCACCACCTCGCCGTCGCGGTTGACCAGCCCGTCATAAGTCACCACCAGCCCCTCGATGAACTGCTCCATGACGAAGGTCACATCCTCCGGCTTGTCCCGGAAGAACTGGTCGAGCTCTTTCGCATTGGAGATCTTGAACGTGTTCGAAGCGCCGGAGCCTGAATCCGGTTTGACCACCACGGGATAGCCGACGCGGCGGATGAAGGTCATGGCGCCGGCCCGGTCGGAACATTTGCGCTGCGCGATGGTCTCGACGCCGCTCTTGCGGAAGAAGGCGCGCATGCGGCTCTTGCGCTTCAGATTCTTCACGAAATCGAGTTTGGTGCCGTAGATGTTGAAGTCTGTGCGGATGTTGGCTTCCAGTTCCAGCCAGTGCTCGTTGAGCGATTCGAACCGGTCGATGCGACCCCATTGGTGGATGAAATGCCCGATCGCCCGGAACACCGGCTCATAGTCCTCCATGTCGGCGACGCGGTAGTATTCGGAAAGCGCCGCCTTCAGTTTGCCGTCCAGCGCATCATAGGGTGCGTCGCCAATGCCGAGCACCGTTGCGCCGGCCTTCTTCAGCCGATCGCAGAAATCGGCGCCATTGGCGGGAAAATGCGGCGAGAAGAACACGAAATTCATGGACAACCCCCTGCCGGCGGCACCCCGCCACCGTTCAAGTCTGGCGCATTTGCAGCGCGCGGGGAAGAGCACCCACGCTAGGTGTGAGCTTTCGGGAGGTTGTCCATTCGGACCGGACCGAGGAGACTGGAGTTACCAGGCTTCAGTACAGATCGGAGGGTCCGAATGAACATCCACAAGAATGCCCGTCTGACGCCGCTGCGTC